>JALOLR010000033.1 GCA_025455885.1 Acidimicrobiales bacterium | reverse complement strand
CACCAGCCCGACCGCGAGGACGATCGCGAGGAGGGTCAGCAGGTTCACGGTGAAGCCGGCCAGGAGCATCAGGAAGACCGCCCCGAGCAGCGAGATGGGGATCGCCACCACCGGGACCAGCACGGCCCGCACCGAGCCCAGGAACAGGAAGATCACCGCAACGACGATGACGAGCGTCTCGGCGAGGGTCTTCAGCACCTCGTCGAGCGCGTCCCGGATGTAGGCGGTGGAGTCGTAGGGGATGCCCGCCCGCATGCCGGACGGCAGCTCCGCCTGGATGGCGGCCACCTCCCGCCGCACCTCCTCCATGACCTCGAGGGCGTTGGCGGTGGGGAGCACCCAGATCCCCATGAACCGCGATCTCCCCGAGCCGAACCACGACGCCCCCGCTCTCCTTCACCACCAGCTGCCGGAACTCCTCGGGCGTCCGGAGGTCCGTGTTCGCGACCAGGTTCACCGACACCATCGAGCCCTTCGTGCGGCCGAGGGCGGAGAGGTAGTTGTTGCGGGCGAGGGCGTCGCTGACGTCCGAGGGGGCGATCCCGAGGGCTGCCATGCGGTCCGGCTTCAGCCACACCCGCATCGCGAAGGTGCGGTCCCCGAGGATGTCCGCCCGCTGCACGAGAGGCGCGGCTGGACGACCCGGGTCAGGTAGTCGGTGATCTGGTTCTGGTCGAGGGCGTCGGAGGCGAAGCCGAGGTACATCGCCGCGAACTGGCTGTCGGCCGTCTCGAGCTCGATGACCGGGGCCTCGGCCTCGGGGGGAAGGTCGTTCCGGACCTGGGCCACCTTCGCCTGGACCTGGGTGAGGGCGTCGCTCGTGTCGTAGTTGAGCTCGAGGTGGACGGTGATCGTGCTGAGCCCCTGCGCGCTCGAGGACTCGATGTAGTCGATGCCGTCCGCGCTCGCGATCACCCGCTCGAGAGGGGTGGTGATGAACCCCCTCACGAGGTCGGCACTCGCCCCGACGTACGCGGTCGACACCCGGATGACCGCCATGTCGGACCGGGGGTACTGGCGCACGCTCAGCGACCGGACGGACCACAGGCCCGCGATGAGGATCACGAGGTTGACGACGATCGCGAGGACCGGCCGCCGGACGAAGACGTCGGTCGGCCGCATCAGTTGTCCTCCGGCGCCGGCGCCGGGTCGTTCGAGGGCCGCACCTCGTTGTTGACCAGGACGGCCGCCCCGCCGCGGAGCTTGAAGACGCCGGAGGTCACCACCTCGGCCCCGGGCTCGAGCCCCGACACCACCGCCACCTGGTCGCCCCGCGATCCCCCGAGCCGGACGAACTGCTGGCGCACCCCGGTGTAGCGGGCGCCGCCCGGCCCGTCGAGCTCGGCGACGACGCGAGACCGACCTGGACGTTCACGAACATCCCCGGCCGCAGCGCCCCGTCCGGGTTCGGGAGCGTCGCCTGCACGCGCACGTTGCGGGTGGCCTCGTCGATCACCGCGTCCACCGCGGTGATCCGCCCGGCGGCGGCCTGCCCGCCCCGGCCTTCGGCCCGCACCTCGACCGCGCTCCCCGTCCTCATGAGGGCGCCGCTCTGCTGGGGCACCGAGAAGTTGACGTGCACGGGGTCGAGCGACTGGAGGCTGACGATGGGGTCGCCGGCGTTGAGGTACTGCCCGAGGTTCACCTGCCGGATCCCGAGCACGCCGGAGAAGGGCGCACGGACCTGCTTCCGCTCGAGGGTCGCCCGGATCTCACCCACCCGCGCCTCGGCCTGCCGCGCCTCCGCGACCGCCCGGTCGAGCTCGGCCTCGGCCACGATGCCCTGCTCCACCAGGCCCCGCAGGCGGGCGAGGTTCGCGCGGGCCAGCTCCTTCTGGGCCTCGGCGGCCGCCAGCTGGGCCCGCTCCTGCCGCGCGTCGAGGCGGACGAGCACCTCTCCCTCGCGGACGGCCCGACCCGACTCGAAGGCGACGTGCTCGACGACCCCGGGAAGGTCGGCGCTCAGCGTCACTCCCCGCACGGCCTGGACCGTCCCGATGGCGTCGACGGTGGTGGGCCAGCTCTCGGTCCGCGCCACGATGGTCGTCACCGCCTCGGGCGGCGGCTGGAAGGCCGACGCCTGGGCGATCGCCGACTGGATCTGAAGGGTCTTGACCGCGCCGAGGGCCCCCACGACGCCGACGACCGCCATCACGCTCAGCCAGAAACGTCTGCTCATGCGTCCCCCCGTGAGGCATGAGACGAGCGCGGGGACGCCTGAGATCTGTAAAAATCGGTCGAGACGACCGAACGGGCCTTACTTGAGCGTGAAGCCGGCCTCCTTCGCATCCCGCGGGTTCGAGCCGACGAAGACCTTGAACGCCCCCGGCTCGGCCTCCCACTTACCGGACGCGGTGAAGAAGGCCAGGTCGGACGCCCGGAGCGTGAACGCGACGTCCTTCGACTGTCCCGGCGAGAGCTCGACACGCTGGAAGCCCTTGAGCTCCCTCACCGGCCGCGTGACGCTCCCCACGAGGTCCCGAACGTACAGCTGGACGACCTCCGAGCCCGGCCGGGCGCCGGTGTTCGTCACCGTCGCCGTGACCGTCACCGACCCGTCGCGTCCGATCTCCGCCGCGCTCACCTTCGGCGCCGAGTACGCGAACGTGGTGTAGGTGAGGCCGTAGCCGAACGGGTAGAGCGGGTCGTTCGACATGTCGTTGTAG
>JALOLR010000032.1 GCA_025455885.1 Acidimicrobiales bacterium | reverse complement strand
CGGACTTGGATGAAGTCGCCGCGGGGCGGCTCAGTCGGCGAGGCCGTGGAGCACGTCGTCGGCGTCCACGATCCGGTAGGCGTAGCCCTGCTCGGCCAGGAAGCGCTGGCGGTGCGCCGCGAAGTCGGCGTCGACGGTGTCGCGCGTGACCACGGTGTAGAACCGGGCCCCGCGGCCGTCGTGCTTGGGCCGCAGGATGCGGCCGAGCCGCTGTGCCTCCTCCTGCCGCGACCCGAACGACCCGGAGACCTGGATCGCCACCGACGCCTCGGGCAGGTCCAGGCTGAAGTTGGCCACCTTCGACACCACGAGGGTCGAGACCTCCCCCGACCGGAACAGGTCGAACAGCTCCTGGCGCTCCTTCACCGGCGTCTCGCCGGTGATGACGGGCACGCCGAGCAGCTCGCCGAGCTCGTGCAGCTGGTCCAGGTACTGGCCGATCACCAGCACCTGGTCCTCGGCGTGCCGGGCGACCAGCGTCGACACGATGGAGCGCTTCTCGCGGGTCGTCGACGCCATCCGGTAGCGCTCGTCGGGCTCGGCCATGGCGTAGGCCATCCGCTCGTGGTCGGGCAGCGTGACGCGCACCTCGACGCAGTCGGCGGGTGCGATCCAGCCCTGCGCCTCGATCTCGCGCCACGGCGCGTCGAAGCGCTTGGGGCCGATCAGCGAGAACACGTCGCCCTCGCGTCCGTCCTCGCGCACCAGGGTCGCGGTCAGGCCCAGCCGTCGGCGGGCCTGGATGTCGGCGGTGAACCGGAAGATCGGGGCGGGCAGCAGGTGGACCTCGTCGTAGATGATCAGCCCCCAGTCGCGGGCGTCGAACAGGTCGAGGTGGGCGTAGGTGCCCTTCCGCTTCGTGGTCATCACCTGGTAGGTCGCGATCGTGACCGGCCGGACCTCCTTGCGCGCCCCGGAGTACTCGCCGATCTCGTCCTCGGTCAGGCTCGTGCGGCGCAGCAGCTCGTCGCGCCACTGCCGCGCGCTCACCGTGTTCGTGACCAGGATCAGGCTGGTGGCCCGCGCCAGGCCCATCGCCGCGGCCCCGACCAGGGTCTTGCCGGCGCCGCAGGGGAGGACCACCACGCCGGACCCGCCGTGCCAGAACCCCTCGGCCGCCTGGCGCTGGTAGTCGCGCAGCGTCCAGCCCTCCTCGCGCAGCTCGATGGGATGCGCCTCGCCGTCGACGTAACCGGCCAGGTCCTCGGCCGGCCAGCCCAGCCGCAGCAGCACCTGCTTGAGCGCGCCGCGCTCGCTGGGGTGCACCACCACGGTGTCCTCGTCGATGCGCTGCCCCACCATCGGCGCGACCTTGCGGCTGCGCAGCACCTCGGTGAGCACCGCACGGTCCGTGGCCTCGAGGACCAGCCCGTGGGTCGGGTGCTTGAGCAGGCGCAGCCGGCCGTAGCGGTCCATCGTGTCGGCGACGTCGACCAGCAGTGCGTGCGGCACGGGGAAGCGCGAGTGGCGCAGGAGGGCGTCGACCACGCTCTCGGCGTCGTGGCCGGCCGCCCGGGCGTTCCACAGCCCGAGCGGGGTGATCCGGTAGGTGTGGATGTGCTCAGGCGCCCGCTCGAGCTCGGCGAACGCCGCGATGTCGCGGCGGGCGTCCTCGGCGGCGGGATGGGCGACCTCCAGCAGCAGGGTCTTGTCGCTCTGGACGATCAGGGGGCCGTCGGTCATCGAACGATTCTCCCCCGCCGACCCGGGTGCGTCGTTCCGGGACGCCGGCGCTGGACGATACCGGGGGTTGCGCGCGGCCCGAGCGACGTCGGCGAGGGATCGGAGGGGTCCGGGCGGAGGCGTGGCCGGTGCCGTGGAACGGGGTCAGCGCTCCTCGGCCAGCGAGGCGCGCAGGTACTCGGGCAGGTCGTCGTTGCCGTCGACGGCGAGGTCGGCGTCCTCGTCGACGTAGTGCATCGCCAGCTCCTCGACCGAGAGGTCCTCCAGGTCGTGGGTGTCGTGCGCGAGCGCCTCGGGGATGTCGTCCTGGAGCGGCCGGTTGTCGTCGACCAGGTGACCGACGCGGGTCTCGTCGGGATGCCCGAACGTCTCGACCGGGCCGTCGGTGCCGAGCTCCTCGGAGACGTGGTGGTGGTAGGCGTCGATCACCTCGACGGCGGGGTCGTCCTTCCACCGCTGTCCAGAGCGTTCGTAGTCGGTCATCGGACCGCTCCTTCCCACCCGGCCCCGGTCGGGACCACTCGCCCGGCCGGTGGGCCACCGACCGAGCCCCGTGAAGCCACAGTAGAGCAGCACCGGCCCCCGTTGGCAGCCTGACGCCCGGGCCCTTGGGCCTTGACCTGCGCCTCGGAGCGGCACTCACGGATCGGGGTCGGTGGGACGACGCGCAGGGGCCGCGCGGGGCACTTGCACTCGACCGGGGTGAGTGCCAATAATCTCCTTAGCACTCGGAGGGGTCGAGTGACAGCCACCGGCGGTCACCGGCACGTCCGGGGCACCGACAGGTCGGTGCGGCTGAGGCCAACCGGGGCGGTGACGTGAACCGCGCCCGGCGGGTCGTCCGTCGCGGGCAGGCGCATCGGCATCCACGGCACCACGTGCGAAGGAACCGACACACACATGGCGAAGATCATCGCTTTCGACGAGGAGGCCCGCCGGGCCCTCGAGCGCGGCATGAACACCCTGGCCGACGCGGTCAAGGTGACCCTCGGGCC
>JALOLR010000031.1 GCA_025455885.1 Acidimicrobiales bacterium | reverse complement strand
GCGTCCCACTCCCACACGAACGACCACGCCTGCAGGTCGGCCACGGCTCCCGCCGACGGAAGCGCGACGAACACCGCGTTGACCTCCGGCACGACCGGCGGGTCCACGACGCCCCCGGCGGCCAGGCGGTCGGCCAGGCGACGGGCCATGGCGTTGGCGTGGGTGGCGCTGCGCAGCCACAGGTCGTCGGCGAGCAGCGCCGCGAACTGGGCGCCGAGGTAGCGCATCTTCGAGGCCAGCTGCCCGGCCTGCTTGCGCACGAACGCCGCCCGGGCCGCCGACCCGGGCCGCAGGAACACCACCGCGTCGCCGTGGAGCAGACCGTTCTTCGTGCCCCCGAAGGTGACGACGTCGACGCCGGCGTCGACGGTGAACCCCCGCACGTCGCCCCCGAGGGCAGCCGCGGCGTTGGCGATGCGGGCGCCGTCGAGGTGCACCGCCAGGCCTCGGGCGTGCGCCGCGTCGCACAACGCGGCGACGTCCTCGGGCTGATAGAGGGTGCCGCGCTCGGTGGACTGGGTGATCGACAGCACCGCCGGTTGTGCGTGGTGAGGGTTGCCGAGGTCGCGCAGCGGGCCGTCGAGGTCGGCGGGGCGCAGCTTGGCGTCGGGCGTCGGCACCGTCACCAGCTTCGCCCCCGTGAACTTCTCCGGGGCCCCGCCCTCGTCGACGTCGATGTGGGCGCCCTCGTGGCACAGCACCGCATCGCCGGGGCCGAGGAGGCACTGCAGGCCCACGACGTTGGCCCCGGTGCCGCCCCAGCACAGCACCACCTCCACGTCGCCCCCGAAGAGGTCGGCGACGGCCTCGACGCCTCGCCGGGTCCACGGATCGTCGCCGTAGGCCAGCGCCGGGCCCTCGTTGGCGTCCACGACGGCGGCGAGGACCTCGGGATGGGCGCCGGCGGCGTTGTCGCTGGCGAACGACGCAGCGGGGCGGGCCAGGGCGTCGATCCCCGCGGGGAGCGTCACTCCAGGTAGCCGAGCGCCCGGGCCTCGGCGGTCAGCTCGTCGCGGAACTTGGGGTGGGCGATGGCGATCAGGCGCGCCGCCCGCACCGAGACGGGCTGACCGCGCAGCTCGGCGATCCCGTACTCGGTGACCACGTGGTCGATCGTGTTCTTGTTGGTGGTGATCGTGGCCCCGGCGTCGAGCCTGACCCGTATCCGGCTCACCGACTCGTCGGAGGTGGTGGAGTGCAACGCCAGGAAGCCCGCGCCGCGAGGGGAGAACATGGCGCCCTTCGCGAAGTCGGCCTGCCCGCCCGACCCCGACCACATCCGCCCCGAGATCATCTCGGAGTTGGCCTGGCCGAGGGCGTCGACCTCGACGGTGGCGTTGATCGAGACGAACGCCCGCTCCCGGCCGATGACCCGCGGGTCGTTCACCCAGTCGACGGGCAGGAACTCCGCCACCGCGTTGTCGTCGATGAAGTCGTAGAACGAGCGGGTGCCCATCGCGAAGGTGGTGACCATCTTGCCGGGGCGGGTGGTCTTGCCCGTCCCCGTGATCACCCCTTCGGTGAACAGCGCCGCCAGCGCGTCGGAGAGCAGCTCGGTGTGCACCCCGAGGTCGTGGTGGCCCTTCAGGGCGCCGAGGGCGGCCGCCGGGATCGAGCCGATCCCCACCTGGATGGTGGCCCCGTCGGGCACCCGCTCGGCGATCAGCTCACCGATGATCCGGTCCTTCTCACCTACGGCCGGTGGGGGCGACTCGGCGAGGGGGTAGTCGGCCTCCACCCAGCCGGCGACCTGGGAGACGTGCAGGTTGTTCTCCCCGCGGGTGCGGGGCATCTGGGCGTTGGCCTCGAGGAAGAAGGGGACCTTCCCGATGAAGCGGGCCACGTAGTCGGCGTTCGTGCCGAGGGAGAACCAGCCGTGGCGGTCGGGGGGCGTGGCCGACGCGAGCACGATCGGGGACTGGGTCACGTGCTCGAGGAGGTGCGGCATCTCCGAGAAGTGCGCCGGGGTGAAGTCGCAGCCGCCCTCGTGGTAGGCGGGGCGGGTGATGTGGGAGAGGAAGTAGGCGGTGTGGCGCAGCCCCGGGTAGGCGCCGTGGAGGTACGGGCGGTCGTGCAGGCAGTGCATCTGGTGGACTCGCACGCCGTCGAGGTCGGGGCCGGCGGCGTCGACGGCGGCCATCACCGTGTCGGGTTCGCCGTTGGCCAGCGGCACGATCACGTCGCGGTGGTGAGCGAGGTGTTCGAGCACGGCCGAGGGGTCCGAGCAGCGGGTGCGGTGCAGGGCGTCGTTCACGCAGGAGTTCCTTTCCCTTGCGCCGTCACGGTAGCGATGACCGCACCGGGCTCTCGGACCGCACGGCGAACGGGAGCGGTCGGGACGGTGAACGCTCCGTGTCGGGACCCCCACCGCTCCCACCCCTCCGGACGGCCGAGCCGGCATGGCAACCTGGGCCGGTGACCGTCTCGCTCCCCTCCGCCACCGACCTGTCGTCGCTGCTCACCCTCGACGCCGTCAAGCCCGACGCCTTCCTGGCTCCGAGCGCCGACAACGGGTGGGGCCGCATCTACGGCGGCCAGGCCGTCGCCCAGGCCCTGCGGGCGGCCGGGCACACCGTGTCGGGCGGCCAGCTCCCCCATTCGCTGCACGCCTACTTCATCCGCGAGGGCGACGAGAAGGCACCGGTGCTCTACGAGGTGGACCGGGTGCGCGACGGCCGCTCGTTCTCCACGCGCCAG
>JALOLR010000030.1 GCA_025455885.1 Acidimicrobiales bacterium | reverse complement strand
CGAGGTCGGCGCTGGATGTCTCCCCGCCGACGACGGCGACGGTGTCCGCCGTGGCGGCGTCCGCCCGGTCGCGGTACCACTCCGGCGCGTACTCGGAGGCAACCAGCTCGACGAGGTTCCCCGCATGGAGGCGGTACGCGCCCGGCACCAGGCCGAAGAAGCCGTAGTGGCCGGACGCGTCGGTCGTGGCTCCCCGACTGGTGCCCGCCGGTCCCCAGGCGAGGACCCGGACCCCGTCGACCGGCGCACCGGTGACGTCGTCGGTGACCCTGCCGACCAGCGCCCCGACGTCCGCCGACACGGTGACGTCGGCCGTTGCGGTGACCGTGACCTCGCTCGCACTCGCCCGCCGTACCACCGCGGTGACGGTGTCCGGCCGGGCGCCCGGCGCGCCGTCGAACCGGACGACGTACGTGCAGCCGAAGTCGTAGGCGCCGAAGGAGTCGTCCGGTCCGACCACCACCGGCAGGTCGCAGGTGGTCGACTCCAGCCCCGGGTTGCCGGGGTCGGTCAGGTCACCGAGCGCCGCGCTCGTCAGGGACTCCACCGTCACGGTCTCGGCCGGCAGCAGGAACAGCGCGCTGAACTCGACCTGCCCCCCGGGAGGCACCTCGGTCTGGTCCGGCACCACCGTCAAGGAAACGTCGGCGGCGACGGCCACCGGGGCCACCGCCATCGCCAGTCCGAGCGCCACCACTGCGGCCAGGGCCCTCATCCGGTCCCGCATCTCGCTCTCCGCACCTCGCAGGCCAGCCTCGCCACCGAGCCTCGTCAGGGCCAGCCCACCGTGCTCGCAGCCGCCGCGCCAGGGTCGCAGGGCCCGGCCCGTCCCCCTCCGCGACCGGCCCCCTGCGTGCCACGATGGGCGGCATGGATGCCGTGACCCGCGTGCCCGTCCCCGTCAACGAGCCCAACCTCACCTACGCCCCAGGGTCGCCGGAGCGCGCCCAGCTCGAGGAGGCCCTGTCCGACCTCGCTGGCGCCGGGCCGGAGCTGACCAATGCCATCGGCGGCCGGCGCAGCATGGCCTCCGGTGCCCCCGTGGACGTCGTCCAGCCGCACGCCCGCCACCAGGTCCTGGGTGTCACGGCGGACTGCACCCACGACGACGCCCGGGCGGCGATCGCGGCGGCGGGCGAGGCCGCACCGGTCTGGCGGGAGCTGTCCTTCGACGACCGGGCGGCGATCTTCCTCAAGGCGGCGGAGCTGCTCGCCGGGCCGTGGCGGGCCACCCTGAACGCCGCGACCATGCTCGGCCAGTCCAAGACCGCGTTCCAGGCCGAGATCGACGCGGCCTGCGAGCTGATCGACTTCTGGCGGTTCAACGTCGCCTTCGCCCGGCAGATCCTCGAGGAGCAGCCGATCTCCTCGCGGGGGATCTGGAACCGCGTCGAGCACCGACCGCTGGAGGGGTTCGTCTACGCGATCACCCCGTTCAACTTCACCGCGATCGCCGGCAACCTGCCGACCGCGCCCGCGCTGATGGGCAACACCGTGGTGTGGAAGCCGGCGCACACCCAGCAGTTCGCCGCCCACTACCTCATGGCGCTGCTCGAGGAGGCCGGCCTGCCCCCCGGTGTGATCAACATGGTGACCGGGCACGGTGCGAACGTCTCCGACGTCGTCCTCACCGACCCGGCGCTGGCCGGCATCCACTTCACCGGGTCCACCCGGGTGTTCCAGATGTTCTGGCGCACCATCGGGACCAACATCGAGCACTACCGCTCCTACCCCCGCATCGTCGGGGAGACTGGCGGCAAAGACTTCGTCGTGGCGCACCCCAGCGCCGACCCGGACGTGCTGCGGACGGCGCTGGTCCGAGGGGCCTTCGAGTACCAGGGCCAGAAGTGCTCGGCTGCGTCCCGGGCGTACGTCCCGCGCTCGCTGTGGAACCGCATGGGGGACGACTTCGTCGCGGAGGTCGACTCGCTGTCGATGGGTCCGGTGACCGACCTGTCCAACTTCATGGGCGCCGTCATCGACGACCGGGCCTTCACCAAGCTCGCCGGGGCCATCGAGCGGGCCCGCGGCGTCGACTCGATCGACGTCGCGGCCGGCGGCACCTGCGACGACAGCGAGGGGTGGTTCGTCCGGCCGACGGTTCTCGTCGGCAGCGACCCGACCGACGAGATCTTCACGACCGAGTACTTCGGCCCCATCCTCGCCGTCCACGTGTACGACGACGGCGACTACGAGGCGATGCTCGCGCAGATGGAGTCGATCGCCCCCTACGCGCTGACCGGCTCGATCATCGCCCAGGACCGCGCTGCCATCGCCCACGCGACGCGCGCGCTGCGCTTCGCTGCCGGCAACTTCTACGTCAACGACAAGCCCACGGGGGCGGTCGTGGGGCAGCAGCCGTTCGGCGGGGCGCGGGCGTCGGGCACGAACGACAAGGCCGGCTCCGCGCAGAACCTGCTGCGGTGGACGTCGACCCGCTCGATCAAGGAGACGTTCGTCCCGCCCAAGGAGTACCGCTACCCGCACATGGGGTGAGGGATGGGCACGGCGACCTGAATCGCTTAGGGGGAGGCTGCGCCGCGTCCCGGCTCGGTAGGCTCGCAGGGTTGCCGCACAACGGCGTGCGGTGGTCGACCCGCGAAGAGGCGATACCTCGTGGCCACTGACCAGGCGCCCGACCAGACTCCGACGGACCCCGGTGCCCGCGCGACCATCGCCGCGGCGGTGCGCTTCGAGGAGAGCAAGGCCGACCTGATCGCGCGCGCGGTCGAGCTCGGTGAGCACACCAAGGGCGCCCATCCGGCGGACACGCAGTTCCTGCAGCGCTACTACCGGTACGTCGTCCCCGAGGACATCGTGGGCCGGGACGCCATGGACGTGTACGGTGCGGCGCTGTCCAACCGAGAGCTGGCCCAGCAGCGACCGCAGGGCACCGCGACCGTCCGGGTCTTCACCCCCACGGTGGAGGAGCACGGGTGGTCGTGCGGCCACACCGTCATCGAGGTCGTCACCGACGACATGCCCTTCCTCGTCGACTCCGTGACGGGCTGCCTGGGGCAGCTCGGCCGGGGGATCCACCTGGTGATCCACCCTCTGCTGGCCGTCCAGCGGGACATCGTGGGCACGCTCCAGGCGGTCCTCGACGAGGACCCCGAGGTGGCCCGCAGCCAGGGCGCCCCGGTCGAGTCGTGGATGCACGTCGAGATCGACCGCGAGAGCGACGAGGCCGCGCTGCGGGCCATCGCCGATGCTCTCCGCCGGGTGCTGCGCGACGTGCGCGAGGCCGTCGAGGACTGGCCGAAGATCCGTCGGGCCGCCCTCGCCATCGCCGACGAGCTGGCGACCTCACCGCCACCGCTGTCCGAGGGCGAGGTCTCGGAGGCATGGGAGCTGCTGCGCTGGCTGGCCGACGACCACTTCACGTTCCTCGGCTACCGCGAGTACGACCTGGCCACCGGGCCGGAGGGCGACCTGCTCGTCGCCCGCGCGGGGACGGGCCTCGGCATCCTGCGCAGCGACCAGACGGTGTCGACCTCGTTCGCCACGATGACGGCCGAGATCCGTGCGAAGGCGCGGGAGAAGAAGCTCCTCATCCTCACCAAGGCGAACTCCCGTTCCACGGTGCACCGGCCCGCCTACCTCGACTACATCGGGGTCAAGACCTTCGACGCGGACGGCGAGGTCACGGGGGAGCGGCGCTTCCTCGGCCTGTTCACCTCC
>JALOLR010000029.1 GCA_025455885.1 Acidimicrobiales bacterium | reverse complement strand
GGGCTTGTCCGGGAAGATGTTGATCCAGACCTTGCCGCCGCGCTTGATGTGGCGGGTCATGGCGATACGGGCCGCCTCGATCTGGCGGGCGGTGATCCACCCCGGCTCGAGGGCCTGGATGCCGTAGTCGCCGAAGCTGACCTCGGTGCCGCCCTTGGACGTGCCCTTCATGCGACCGCGCTGGGTCTTGCGGTGCTTGACCTTCTTGGGCATCAACATGATCAGTCACCGTCCCCGGGGCGGAAGTGGGGCGTCTCGTGCGCCTCCCGGGTCGAGCGCTCGATCTCTTCTTCCTCGGCGAGGAGGCGCTCGAGCTCGGGATCGGCCTCCTTGACGAGGGGCGTCGCCTCCTCGGCGTCGACTGCCGCGGCGTCGTCGGCCACGCCGTCGGCGGCGCGACGGCGCGTGGCGGCAGCCGACGAGACGACCTTCCGGGGCTTGGCGTCGCCGGCGGTCTCGCCGACGGCCATGGCGGCCTCGCGGGTGGCCTTGTCCTCGACCTGGCTCTTGTAGGGGAGGATGTCGCCCTTGTAGAGCCACACCTTCACGCCGATGCGGCCGTAGGTGGTCTTGGCCTCGCGGAAGCCGTAGTCGATGTCGGCTCGCAGGGTGTGCAACGGCACGCGGCCCTCGCGGTACCACTCGGTGCGGGCCATCTCGGAGCCGCCGAGGCGACCGGAGCACTGGACCCGAATGCCGAGGGCCCCGGCCTTCTGGGCGTTCTGCACGGCCCGCTTCATGGCCCGGCGGAAGGCGACGCGGCCGGCGAGCTGGTCGGCCACGCCCTGCGCGATGAGGGCGGCGTCGAGCTCGGGCTGCTTGATCTCCTGGATGTTGAGCTGGACCTTGTTGTTGCCGGAGATCTTGGTCAGGCCGGCCCGGAGGCGGTCGGCCTCGGCGCCGCGGCGACCGATGACGATGCCGGGGCGGGCGGTGTGCACGTCGACACGGAGGCGGTCACGGGTGCGCTCGACCTCGATGCGACTGATGGCGGCGTGCGGCAGCTGGGTCATGAGGAAGTCGCGGATCTGCCAGTCCTCGATGACGTTGGACGCGTACTCCTTGCGGTCCGCGAACCACCGGGACTTCCAGTCCGTGGTGACCCCGAGCCGGAACCCGTAGGGGTTGACCTTCTGGCCCATCAGCTGTCCTTCCCTTCGGCCTCGGCCGCGTCGTCGGCGGCCTCGTCGGCCGGAGCGGCCTCGTCGTTGGCGGACTCGGCGGCCGGAGCGGCCTCGTCAGCGGTGGCGGCGTCCTCGGCGACGGGGCTCGCCGCAGCCTCGACGACCTCGTCGTCGGCGACCTCGACCCCGTCGACCACCTCGGCGTCGGTGATCGATCCGGTCGGCTCGTCGTCGTGGTCGTGGTCGTGATCGTGGTCGTGGTCGTGATCGTGCTCGTCGTCGGCACGTCGCTCGGCCTTCGCCTGGCGGCTGCGGGCCACCCGCTGGCGACGGGCTTCGGCGGCGGCGCGCCCGGTGCGCCCGGCCCCGGTGGCGGCTTCGCGCTCGCGCAGGGCGGCGAGGTCCTCGGCGGCGAGGCGGCTCACGATGATCGTGATGTGGCACGAACGCTTGCGGATCCGGGTGGCCCGGCCGCGCGCCCGGGGGCGCCAGCGCTTGGCCGTGGGACCCTCGTCGGCGTAGCAGGCCGAGACGAAGAGCTCGTCGGCGGGGATGGCGTTGTTGTGCTCGGCGTTGGCGATCGCCGACTCCAGGCCCTTCAGGATGGTACGGGCGATGTCGCGCTCGGAGAACTCGAGGATCTCGAGGGCCCGAGCGACGGGGAGCCCCCGGATGAGGTCGAGGACCTCACGGGCCTTGTAGGCCGACACGCCGACGTGGCGGATCTGGCAGCGCACACCGGGGCGCTCGTTGGTCTTGACCCCGAACGCCATCAGCGGCGCCCCTTCTTCTCTTGTCCGGCGTGGAACTTGAACGTGCGGGTGGGCGCGAACTCGCCGAGCTTGTGCCCCACCATCGACTCGGTGATGTAGACGGGCACGTGCTTGCGGCCGTCGTGCACGGCGATGGTGTGACCGACCATCTCGGGGATCACCGTGGAACGACGCGACCAGGTCTTGATCACCCGCTTCTCGTTGTTGTCGTTCAGCTCGTCGACCTTCTTCAACAGGTGGTCGTCGACGAACGGACCCTTCTTGAGGCTGCGAGGCATGGTGGGCGTGTCTCCCTATCGGCGCGAGCCGCGCGTGCGGCGTCGGCGGACGATGAGCTTCTGTGACGGCTTGGTCGTGTCGCGGGTGCGGCCTTCGGCCTGGCCCCAGGGCGAGACCGGGTGGCGACCACCCGAGGTCTTGCCCTCGCCGCCACCGTGGGGGTGGTCGACGGGGTTCATGGCCACACCACGGGTCTGGGGGCGTACGCCCTTCCAGCGGTTGCGGCCGGCCTTGCCGATCTTGATGAGCTCGTGCTCGGCGTTGCCGACCTCGCCGACGGTGGCCCGGCAGTCGATCGGCACCCGCCGCATCTCGCTGCTGGGGAGGCGGATGGTCGCGTGGTCGCCTTCCTTGGCGACCAGCTGGACGCTGGTGCCGGCGCTGCGGGCCATCTTCCCGCCGCCGCCGGGCTTGATCTCGATGTTGTGCACGACCGTGCCCACCGGGATGTAGCGCAACGGGAGGGCGTTGCCGGGGCGGATGTCGGAGCCCTGGCCGCTCTGGAGGACGTCGCCGACGGTGAGGTCCTTCGGGGCGAGGATGTAGCGCTTCTCACCGTCGTGGTAGTGGAGCAGGGCGATGCGACACGTGCGGTTCGGGTCGTACTCGATGGCGGCGACCGTCGCCGGGACGCCGTCCTTGGTGCGGCGGAAGTCGATGACGCGGTAGCGCTGCTTGTGGCCGCCGCCCTTGTGGCGGGCGGTCTTGCGGCCGTAGCTGTTGCGACCGCCGGTCTTCGACTTGGGGGCGATCAGCGACCGCTCGGGCTCGCTGCGGGTGATGTCGGAGAAGTCCGAGACGGTCTGGAACCGACGACCGGCACTGGTGGGCTTGCGCTTGCGGAGAGCCATGTCCTATCCCTCGAACAGATCGATGCGGTCGCCGTCGGCGAGCGTGACGAAGGCCCGCTTGGTGTCGGGGCGCGCCCCCCAGGTGCCGGTGCGGCGGTTGCGCTTGCGCTTGCCGTCCCGGTTGAGGGTGTTCACCTTGACCACCTTCACGCCGAAGATCGACTCGACGGCGTCGTGGATCTCGGGCTTGCTGGCGTCGGGGTGGACGACGAAGGTGTAGACGTTGGTGTCGAGCAGGCCGTAGCTCTTCTCGCTCACCACCGGGCGGATGATGACGTCGCGGGGGTTCTTCACGAGGCGTCCTCGGCGTCGGGCTCGGCCGGGGAGCCCTCGGTGGGCCCGTCGGCGGGAGCGGAGGTGGGGAGGCTGGCCTTGGTGAAGACGACGACGTCGCTCACCAGGACGTCGTAGGTGTTCAGCTCGCCGACCTCGAGCACGTGGACGTGCTGGAGGTTCCGGAAGCTCTTGCGGGCCGTCTCGTCGTCGCGGGACAGGACCACGAGCACCCGGCCCTCGGCGCCGAGCGCGGCGAGCGCGGCGACCGCACCCTTGGTGCTCGGCTGGTCGAACGCCCACTCGTCGACGACGAGGACCTGACCCTCGGCGGCACGATCGGACAACGCCGACCGCAGCGCCAGCTTGATCATCTTCTTGGGGGTGCGCTGGGCGTAGGAGCGCGGCTTGGGTCCGTGGGCCACGCCGCCGCCGATCCAGATGGGGCTGCGGCTCGAGCCGGCGCGGGCCCGTCCGGTGCCCTTCTGCTTCCAGGGCTTGGCCCCACCACCACGCACCTCGGCGCGGGTCTTGGTGCTCTGCGTGCCGGCGCGGGCGGCGGCGAGCTGGGCGGTGACGACCTGGTGCATGACGGCGACGTTGGGCTCGATGCCGAAGAACGCATCGTCGAGGTCGACGGATCCGGTGGCCGTACCGGTCGGGGTCCTGAGTTCGACGCTCGCCATCACGCACCGCCCTTGGTCGCAGCCTTGACGGCGTCGCGCACGACGACGATCCCGCCCTTGGGGC
This sequence comes from Acidimicrobiales bacterium, assembly GCA_025455885.1. Lineage (NCBI taxonomy): Bacteria > Bacillati > Actinomycetota > Acidimicrobiia > Acidimicrobiales > Acidimicrobiales bacterium. The sequence goes on along the minus strand of JALOLR010000029.1, from coordinate 4,182 downwards.
CGGGGACGGCGCCCCGGACCAGGAGGAGGTTCTTCTCGGCGTCCGAGGAGACCACCCGCAGGTTCAGGGTCGTGACCTTCTCGGCACCCATCCGGCCCGCCATGCGGGTGCCCTTGAAGACCCGGGCCGGTGTGGCGCAGGCGCCGATGGAGCCCGGGGCCCGGTGGATGCGATGGGCGCCGTGGGAGGCCTTCTGGCCGGAGAAGTTGTGCCGCTTCATGACGCCGGCGAAGCCCTTGCCCTTGCTGATGGCGGTGACGTCGACCAGCTCGCCGGCGGCGAGGGTGTCGACGGTGATCTCCTGGCCGACCTCGAACCCGGACACGTCGTCGAGGCGCAGCTCGAGCAGGCGGGTGCCGGGCCGGACGCCGGCGGTCTCGTAGTGGCCCCGATCGGGCTGGTTGAGCTTGCGACTGTCCCGCTCGCCGAACGTGACCTGCACGGCGTCGTAGCCGTCGGTCTCGCGGGTCTTGATCTGCACGATGCGCATCGGGACGACCCGCAGCACGGTCACGGGCACGACGCGGTTCTCGTCGTCCCAGACCTGGGTCATGCCGACCTTCTCGCCGACCACTGCTTTGTTGGCCATACCGGCAACGTTCCTTCTGTGGGCTGCTTGCGTTCGCCTCCCCCACCGAGGTGGGGCGTTCACGCGAGCGCTCCGCACGGGCAGGACCCGGCGGAGCGCCATTCGGTTGTGCTGCGGGGTACCCACGGAGGTGGGCCGGCGCAGACGTCAATTGCGACGACGATGGTGTGCGGTCGATCGTCCCGGGGGACCCCGACGCACGAAGAGGTCACGATAGCGGTCCCGGTCCCGCGATTCCAAACGGGTCGGCGGCACCGGGCCGTGGCACGGTTCACATCCGGCCCAGGACCTCGCGGTCGAAGAGGTCGAGCATGGCCCAGGCGGCGGCGGGGTCGATGCCGGACAGCAACGGGTTCAACGACAGCCGCCCCCCGGGTCCGAGGCGGCGCAACAGAGCCACCGCCTCGTCGGGATCGAGCACCTCGTAGGCACCCCCCTGACGAAGGTCCTCGATGTCGCGCTCGGGCACGAACGGCCCCTGGGGTTCGCCGTAGGCCCCCTCGGTCCAGGCGGCGTAGGACCGGACCTGGTGGCGGATGTGAGGGGCGAGCCGCTCCCAGGTGTCCTCCTTGGGGCCGTCGGTGACCCAGAGGAAGACCGGCCCGGACGCCGGGTACTCGCCCGGGTCGGGGCGCCCCGCGGCAACGGCCAGGCGCCGGTACCGGTTCCACCCGGCGGGCATGCCCGGAGGGAAGTAGCCGTCGGCGAGCTCCACGGCCCGCCGGACCCCGGCCGGTGAGGCCCCGCCGACGTGGATCGGCATCGGGTCCTGCACCGGTCGCGGGGTGACGCGCACGGTCGTCCCCCGGTGCTCGAAGGGCTCGCCGGTCCAGGCCCGGCGGAGGAAGGGGATCAACTCGTCGAGGGCGGCGCCGCGGGTGTGGAAGTTCTTCCCGAAGGCGTCGAAGTCGGCCTCCACGTACCCGACACCGAGTCCGACGTCGAGGCGCCCGCCGAGGCAGAGGTCGGCGACGGCGATCTCCTCGGCGAGGCGCACCGGGTCGTACAGCACCGCCAAGAGGATCGAGCACCTCACCCTGATCCGGGTGGTGCACGCGCCCACCGCCCCGGCGAAGACGAGCGGCGCCGGGATGTAGCCGTCCGGCGATTGATGGTGTTCGCCCAGGCCGATCCGGTCGAAGCCCCTGTCGTCGGCCCACCGGCACATGTCGAGCGCCGCCCGGTAGATCTCCGCTCCCGTCGCCGCGAACTGTGCGGGGTGGCGAAGCTCGAAGTTCATCGCCATGGCCGGCAGGCCACGGTCGTGCGCAGCCGACGCGACCGGAGGGCTCACCGGCGCCCCGACGAGCGCCGCGAGGAGGGCGCCATCAACGAAGCGCCAGCGACCGGGCCACTGGCTTGACGACACGAACACGGACCTCGACCCCATCGCAAAGGGCCGATCCAGGTGGCGAGGGGAAGCGCCAGCGACCGAGCCACACCGCGCTCCGACGAGCGCCGCGAGGAGGGCGCCATCAACGAAGCGCCAGCGACCGGGCCACTGGCTTGACGACACGAACACGGACCTCGACCCCATCGCGAAGGGCCGATCCAGGTGGCGAGGGGAAGCGCCAGCGACCGAGCCACACCGCGCTCCGACGAGCGCCGCGAGGAGGGCGCCATCATCACAGCCCCATGCGGGTGGTCACACCGTGATCGCGGCCGGCGGTGTAGCCGCCGTCGACGGCGATCGCCTGGCCGGTGACGAACGAGGCGTCGGCCGAGGCCAGGAAGAGGGCCACGGCGGCGAGCTCGGAGGGCCGTCCGAAACGGCGGAGCTTGTGCTCCTGTTCGACCTCGAGGAGCATCTCGTCGGTCTCCGGGTCCCCGAGGGACCGGAACATCGGCGTGTCGATGAAGCCCGGGCAGATGGCGTTCACGCGGATCCCCTGGCGGCCGAAGTCGATGGCCATGTTCTTGGTGAGGAGCACGACGCCGCCCTTGGAGGCGTTGTAGGCGCTACCGCCGGCGGTCCCCTCGAGGCCCTCCACGCTGGCCACGGTGATCACCGAGCCCCGCTCGTCGTCCACCCGCTCCTGGGTGAGCATCTGGGCGATGGCGTGCTTGGCCGTGAGGAAGGTGCCCTTCAGGTTCACGCCCACCACGTGGTCCCAGGCGGCCTCGTCGAGCCAGTGCACCGGGCCGCCGCCGGCGACCCCGGCCGACGTGACCACCGTGTCGAGCCGCCCGGAGTGACGAACCGATGCCGCCACCGCGGCCTGGACCGCCGCCTCGTCGGTCACGTCGCACTCGACGAACGCGTCGGGCTCGGCGACGCCCTCCCCCGCCGGCTGGAGGTCGGCGGAGAGCACCCACGCCCCCTCCTCCCGGAAGCGTGCGACACAGGCCGCGCCGATCCCCGACGACCCCCCCGTGACCAACGCGACCTTGCCGTCCATGCGTCCCATCGGTGCCCCCTCGACCCCACCGGAGCCACCCCGGCGCGGACGACGGATGGTAGGGCAGACGCGAACGAGCCCGGGCGCCGGGCCCGGGCTCGTTCGCGTCCGGTGCGACCGGCGCCGGTCAGACCTGCTGGATCTTGATCTCGATGTCGACGCCGGCAGGGAGGTCGAGGCGCTGCAGCGAGTCGACCGTCTTCGGCGTCGGGTCGACGATGTCGAGCAGACGCTTGTGGATCCGCATCTCGAAGTGCTCGCGCGAGTCCTTGTCCTTGTGCGGGGACCGGATCACGGTGTAGCGGTGCTTCTCGGTGGGGAGCGGCACGGGGCCGCGCACCGAGGCACTGGTGCGCACGACGGTCTCCACGATCTTCTTCGTCGACTGGTCGACGATCTCGTGGTCGTAGGCCTTGAGCCTGATCCGGATCTTCTGCTTGTCAGCCATGTCAGCCTTCGCTACTTGAGGATCTTGGTGACGCGGCCGGCGCCCACGGTGCGGCCACCCTCACGGATGGCGAAGCGAAGGCCCTCTTCCATGGCGACACCGTCATCGTCGTGTTGTCGCCCGGCATGCACATCTCCGTGCCCTCCGGCAACGAGATCTGACCCGTCACGTCGGTGGTCCGGAAGAAGAACTGCGGCCGGTAGTTGGTGAAGAACGGCTTGTGGCGACCACCCTCGTCCTTGGTCAGCACGTAGGTCTGCGCCTCGAACTCGGTGTGCGGGGTGATCGAACCGGGCTTGGCGAGCACCTGGCCGCGCTCGACGTCCTCACGCTTGGTGCCGCGCAGCAGCGCACCGATGTTGTCGCCCGCCTGGCCCTCGTCGAGGAGCTTGCGGAACATCTCCACACCCGTGCACGTCGTCTTCTCCGTGGGACGAATACCGACGATCTCGATCTCGTCGCCGGTGTTGATCCGACCCTGCTCCACGCGACCGGTCACCACGGTGCCGCGACCGGTGATCGTGAACACGTCCTCGATCGGCATGAGGAACGGCTTGTCGGTCTCGCGCTCGGGCTGGGGGATGAACTCGTCGACGGCGGCCATCAACTCGAGGATCTGGGCCTTGGCCGCGTCGTCGCCCTCCAGCGCCTTCAGCGCCGAGACCTTCACGACCGGCACGTCGTCGCCCGGGAACTCGTACTCGCTCAACAGCTCACGGACCTCGAGCTCGACGAGGTCCAACAGC
>JALOLR010000028.1 GCA_025455885.1 Acidimicrobiales bacterium | reverse complement strand
ACACCACCAGGATCGCCCCGTCGACCTGGGCCGCACCGGTGATCATGTTCTTGATGTAGTCGGCGTGGCCGGGCATGTCGACGTGGGCGTAGTGACGGTTCTCCGTCTCGTACTCCACGTGCGAGATGTTGATCGTGATGCCCCGCTCCCGCTCCTCGGGCGCCTTGTCGATGTTCGCGAACTCGGATCGCCGCCGTCAGCGTCGTCTTGCCGTGGTCGATGTGGCCCATCGTCCCGACGTTCGCATGGGGCTTGGTCCGCTCGAACTTCTCACGCGCCATCGTGGTGTCTCCTGTGTGTGTCCGTGCCGAGGCGATTCGGGCCGGGGCGACTTGGTGGGGTTGGGGGCTGCGGGCTCGGGCCCGGGTTCACTGGCCGCGGACGCGGCTGACGATCTCTTCCTGCACGTTCGACGGCATCTGCTGGTAGGAGTCGAACTGCATGGTGTAGGTGGCTCGACCCTGGGTGCGCGAACGAAGGTCGGTAGCGTAACCGAACATCTCCGACAGGGGCACCTGGGCCCGGATGATCTGGCTGTTGCCGCGCTGCTCCATGCCGCCGAGCTTGCCGCGACGCGAGGACAGGTCGCCCATGACGTCGCCCATGAAGTCGTCGGGCGTGGACACCTCGACGCTCATGATCGGCTCGAGGAGGATGGGCTTGGCCTTGCGGGCGGCTTCCTTGAAGGCCATCGTCCCGGCGATCTTGAACGCCATCTCCGAGGAGTCCACGTCGTGGTACTTGCCGTCGGTGAGGATGGCCCTCACGTCGACGGTCTGGTAGCCGGCCAGGACCCCCGAGGTCATGGCCTGCTGGATGCCGGCGTCGATGGAGGGGATGTACTCCTTCGGGATGCGCCCACCGGTGATCTGGTCGACGAACTCGTACCCGCCACCGGGGCCGGTGGTCTCGAGCGAGATCGTGACCTCGGCGAACTGCCCGGAGCCACCGGTCTGCTTCTTGTGGGTGTAGGTCGACTTCTCGACCTTGGTGCTGATGGTCTCACGGTAGGCCACCTGCGGCTTGCCGACCGTGGCGTCGACCTTGAACTCGCGCAGCATGCGGTCGACGAGCACCTCGAGGTGCAGCTCGCCCATGCCGGAGATGACCGTCTCACCGGTCTCCTCGTCGGTGCGCACCTGGAAGGTCGGGTCCTCCTCGGACAGCGAGTAGAGGGCCTTCGACATCTTGTCCTGGTCGACCTTGGTCTTGGGCTCGACGGCGACGTGGATCACCGGCTCGGGGAAGACGAGCTCCTCGAGCACGATCGGGTTGGCCGGGTCGCAGAGGGTGTCGCCGGTCTTGGTGTTCTTGAAGCCGATGCCGGCCACGATGTCGCCGGCGAAGACCTCGTCGCGGTCCTCGCGATCGTTGGCGTGCATCTCGAGGATGCGGCCGATGCGCTCCTTGTTCTGCGTCCGGGCGTTGAGCACCTGGGCGCCCTTCTCGAGGTGTCCGCTGTAGACCCGGAAGTAGGTGAGCTTGCCGACGTGGGGGTCCGTCATGATCTTGAAGGCGAGGGCCGCGAAGGGCTCGTCGTCGCCGGCCTTGCGCTCGAGGTCGGTGTCGCCCTTCAGGTTGGTGCCCTGCACCGGCGGGAGGTCGAGCGGCGACGGCAGGTACCAGACGACGGCGTCGAGCAGCGGCTGGACGCCCTTGTTCTTGAACGCCGTGCCGTTGAGGATCGGGACGACCTCGCCGGACAGGGTTGCCTTGCGGATGGCGGCGCGCAGCTCGTCGACGCCGATCTCCTCCTCGGCGACGAACTTCTCGAGCAGGTCCTCGTCGACGGTGGCGACGGTCTCGAGCAGCTCGGCCCGGTAGGCCTCGGCGTCGGCGAGGAGATCGGCGGGGATCTCCTGGACCTCCCACTTCGCCCCGAGCTCCTCGTCGAGCCAGACGATGGCGTCCATGGTGACGAGGTCGATCACGCCCTTGTAGTGGCCCTCGGCGCCGATGGGGAGCTGCAGGACGGCGGTCGTGCAGTCGAGGCGGTCCTTGATCGTCTCGAGCACCCGGAAGAAGTCGGCGCCCAGACGGTCCATCTTGTTGACGAAGCAGAGCCGGGGGACGTTGTACTTGTTGGCCTGGCGCCACACCGTCTCGGTCTGGGGCTCCACACCGGCCACGCCGTCGAAGACGGCGACGGCGCCGTCGAGCACCCGCAGCGAGCGCTCCACCTCGACGGTGAAGTCGACGTGGCCGGGCGTGTCGATGATGTTGATGCGGTGGTCGTTCCAGTGGCAGGTGGTCGCCGCGGACGTGATGGTGATGCCGCGCTCCTGCTCCTGGACCATCCAGTCCATCGTGGCGCCGCCGTCGTGCACCTCACCGATCTTGTAGTTCTTGCCGGTGTAGTAGAGGATGCGCTCGGTCGTGGTGGTCTTGCCGGCATCGATGTGAGCCATGATCCCGATGTTGCGGGTTCGCTCGAGGGGGAAGGTGCGGGCGGCCATCGTTCGTTCCTGTGTCGTCGTCGTTCGCGGTCGTCGGGGGGTGGGATCGGCTGGGAGGCCTCGGGGGGTCGACCCGACGGGTGTCGGGCGCGCCCTCGACGCCGGCGGCGAACGCCGGACGCCTACCAGCGGTAGTGGGCGAAGGCCTTGTTGGAGTCGGCCATCTTGTGGATGTCCTCGCGGCGCTTCACCGCGGCGCCGACGCCGTTGCTGGCGTCGAGCAGCTCGTTGGCGAGGCGTTCGGCCATGGTGCGCTCACGGCGCTGCCGGGCGTAGCCGACGATCCAACGGATGGCGAGGGTGTTCGACCGGCGGGGCCGGACCTCGACAGGGACCTGGTAGGTCGCACCACCTACACGGCGGCTGCGCACCTCGAGCTGCGGCTTCACGCCGTCGACGGCCCGCTTGAGCGTGGCGATCGGCTCGGCACCGGTCTTGGCCTCGATGATGTCGAGGGCGTCGTAGACGATCTTCTCGGCGGTGGAGCGCTTCCCGCGCTGGAGGACCTTGTTCACGAGCTGGGTGACGACCACCGACCGGTAGATCGGGTCGGGCATCAGCTCACGGCGGGGGGCGGGACCCTTGCGGGGCACGTCAGCTCTCCTTCTTGGCGCCGTAGCGGCTACGGGCCTGCTTGCGGTCGCGCACGCCCGAGGTGTCGAGGGTGCCGCGGATGATCTTGTAGCGGACACCGGGGAGGTCCTTCACCCGGCCGCCGCGGACGAGCACGATGGAGTGCTCCTGGAGGTTGTGGCCCTCGCCGGGGATGTAGGCGGTGACCTCGATGCCGCTGGTGAGGCGCACGCGAGCGACCTTGCGCAGGGCGGAGTTCGGCTTCTTCGGGGTGGTGGTGTACACCCGGGTGCACACACCCCGCCGCTGCGGAGCGCCCTTCAGGGCGGGCGTCTTGGCCTTGGCGGGCTTCGACTGGCGCCCCTTGCGGACCAGCTGCTGGATCGTGGGCACGACGGACCTTTCTCGGAGATTGCGCTGCGTCTGGCGCCACCGGCGCCGACGGGGCCGGACGCGGGGGCGATGGAGTTCGTGGTCGGCGCGGTGCGGTGCGCCAGAGCCGACTGGCAATGCTAGAGGGGCGGCGGCGATTCCGGCAAGACGCCGGGATCCCGCCGGCGGCGGCACGGGGCCACCGCCGGCGCAGGGATCAGCCGGCGTGCTCCTCCCCGGTGACCAGGTCGATCACCTGGGCGTCGGGCACCTCGTCGCCGGTGGAGGCCAGATCGCCCTGGCCGGCGACGAGGTCGGCGGCGTCGGCGCCACTGCGGCTGGCGAGCCACTCGGCGATGTCGGCCTCGTCGTCGGGGGCCGAGGAGTAGAACTCCATCGGCTGGTAGTCGGGCGCCGAGGCCGTGATCTCCCGGTAGACCGGCATGCCGGTGCCCGCCGGGATGAGCTTGCCGATGATGATGTTCTCCTTGAGGCCGACCAGCGAGTCGCTGCGCGACTCGATCGCGGCCTCGGTGAGCACCCGGGTCGTCTCCTGGAACGACGCCGCCGCTTGGTGATGCCCATCATCTCGGGACGGCCCTCGGCCGGGACCTGGTTCTCGAGCACCAGCGCCCGGTTGACGTCGCGGTAGACCTTCTGGTCGACCCGCTCACCGGGGAGGAAATCGGAGTCACCCGGCTCCTGCACCGCGATCTTGCGCGTCATCTGGCGCACGATCAGCTCGATGTGCTTGTCGTGGATGGGGACGCCCTGGTCTCGGTAGACCTTCTGCACCTCCATCACCAGGTACTGCTGGGTCTCCTGGATGCCCTTGATCTCGAGGAGCTCCTTGGGGTCGCGGGGACCGTCCACGATCGGATCGCCGGCCCGGATCTCCTGGCCGTCGGTGACCTCGAGCCGGGCCAGGCTCGGGACGGTGTAGGACTCCTCGTCGCCGTCGTCGGACACGACGGTGATGACCCGGCCCTTGCCCTCGTCGTCGGCGATGCGCACCACACCGGACGTGCGGGACAGGGTCGCCTTGCCCTTCGGGCTGCGGGCCTCGAAGAGCTCGACCACACGGGGCAGACCGCCGGCGATGTCGCCACCGGCGCCCGCCACACCACCGGTGTGGAAGGTCCGCATCGTGAGCTGGGTGCCGGGCTCCCCGATCGACTGGGCGGCGATGACGCCCACCGCCTCGCCGACCTCGATGAGCTTGCCGGTGGCCAGCGACAGCCCGTAGGACGCCGCCGAGATGCCGTGCTCGGAATCGTCGGTGAGCGGCGAGAGCACCCGCACCCGGGTGACCCCGGGGTCGTCGCGCAGGATCGCCATCTCGTCGTCGCCGACGAGGGTGCCCTTGGGCATGACGCTGCCGTCGGCCAGCTCGACGTCGTCGGCGAGCGTGCGGCTGTAGAGACGGGTCTCGAGCCAGGCCCGCTGACCGGGACGGTCCGGGCCGATGTCCTCGAGCCAGATGCCGCGGACCGGGCCACCGGTGGCGAACGGGTCCTCGTCGTTGATGATCAGCTCCTGGGCCACGTCGACGAGACGCCGCGTCAGGTAGCCGGAGTCGGCGGTGCGCAGGGCGGTGTCGACCAGTCCCTTCCGGGCGCCGGGGGTGGCGATGAAGTACTCGAGCATCGAGAGGCCTTCGCGGAAGTTCGACTTGATCGGTCGGGGGATCATGTCGCCACGGGGGTTGGCCACGAGACCGCGCATGCCGGCGATCTGACGGACCTGCATCATGTTCCCGCGGGCTCCCGAACCCACCATCATCTCGATGGGGTTGAACTTGGTGGCCTTCAGGGCGGCCTCCATCTTCACCTTCACCTCGTCGGTGGCGGTGGTCCAGATCTCGACCTCCTTCTGGCGCCGCTCACCATCGGTGATGATGCCCCGACGGAACTGCACCTCGACCTTGTCGGCCTCCTTCTCGTGCTTGTCGAGGATCTCCTGCTTCTCGCCCGGCGTGCGGACGTCCTCGATCGAGATGGTGAGACCGGACTTGGAGGCGTAGCGGTAGCAGAGGTCCTTCATGCGGTCGAGCGCCCCCGCGACGTCGGCCTTCGGGTAGTTGTGGGCCAGCTCGTCGACGATGCGGCCCATGACCTTCTTGTCGACGCGCAGGTTCTGGAACTCGAAGCCCGCCGGCAGGGCGGTGTTGAAGAACACCCGGCCCGGGGTGGTGACGAGGTAGGCGGGGCGCCCGTCGTCGGTGGTGCCCACCACGGTCTCGGGGGTGCGCAGCTCGATGCTGGCGTGCAGCGCCACGTCACCGGCCTCGTAGGCCCGCTCGATCTCCTCGAGCGTGCGGAACACCCGCCCGGAGCCGGCCGCGTCGTCGAGCTGCTCGGTGAGGTAGTAGGCACCGATGATGAGGTCCTGGGTCGGGGTGACCAGAGGACGACCGTCGGCCGGCGACAGGATGTTGTTGGCCGACAGCATCAGCACGCGGGCCTCGGCCTGGGCCTCGGCCGACAGCGGCAGGTGCACGGCCATCTGGTCGCCGTCGAAGTCGGCGTTGAAGGCGTGGCACACCAGCGGGTGGATCTGGATGGCCTTGCCCTCGACGAGCACGGGCTCGAAGGCCTGGATGCCGAGGCGGTGCAGGGTGGGCGCCCGGTTCAACAGCACCGGGTGCTCCTTGATGACCTCCTCGAGCACGTCCCAGACCTGCGGCCGGCGCCGCTCGACCATGCGCTTGGCCGACTTGATGTTCTGGGCCACCTCGGAGTCGACCAGCTTCTTCATGACGAAGGGCTTGAACAGCTCGAGAGCCATCAGCTTGGGGAGGCCGCACTGGTGGAGCTTGAGCGTGGGGCCGACCACGATGACCGAACGGCCCGAGTAGTCGACGCGCTTGCCGAGCAGGTTCTGGCGGAAGCGGCCCTGCTTGCCCTTCAACATGTCGGACAGCGACTTCAGGGGGCGGTTGCCCGGCCCGGTGACCGGTCGGCCGCGGCGGCCGTTGTCGAACAGCGCGTCGACCGCCTCCTGGAGCATCCGCTTCTCGTTGTTGACGATGATCTCGGGGGCGCCGAGGTCGAGCAACCGCTTGAGGCGGTTGTTGCGGTTGATGACCCGGCGGTAGAGGTCGTTCAGGTCGGAGGTGGCGAAGCGGCCGCCGTCGAGCTGGACCATGGGGCGCAGCTCCGGCGGGATCACCGGGACGACGTCGAGGATCATGGCCCTCGGGTCGTTGACCCGGCGGCCGTGGTCGTCACGGCGGTTGAACGCCGACACGATCTTGAGACGCTTGATGGCCTTCTGCTTGCGCTGGGCCGAGAGCGGCTTCTGCCCGTCCGGCGGGTCGATCTGGGTGCGCAGGATCACCTCGTCGGCGTCGAGGTCGATGCGGTCGACGAGTCGGGCGATGGCGTCGGCGCCCATCCCGCCCTCGAAGTAGTCGCCGTAGCGATCCTGCAGCTCACGCCACAGCATCTCGTCCTCGATGATCTTGCGGGGGAAGAGGTCCTTGAACTCCTCGAAGGCCCGGGTGACCAGGTCGAGCTCCATCTCGTAGCGCTCTCGGATCCCCTGGAGGTCCTTCTCGCTGGCCCGCTGGCGGGCCTTGACGTCGGAGTCCTTGGCCCCTTCGGCCTCGAGCTCGGCGAGCTCGGTCTCGAGCGCCTCGAACCGCTTCGCCAGCTCGACCTCGCGCTCCTTTTCGATGACGTCGCGCTCGGCGAGCATCTCGGCCTCGAGGTTGGCGAGCTCGTCGTGACGACGCTCCTCGTCCACCCAGGTCACGAGGTTGGCGGCGAAGTAGATGACCTTCTCGAGCTGCTTGGCCTTCAGCTCCTCGCGGGCCTCGGTGCCCATGAGCAGGTACGCCAGCCAGGAGCGGGTGCCACGGAGGTACCAGATGTGCACGACCGGGGCGGCCAGCTCGATGTGGCCCATGCGCTCGCGCCGGACCTTCGAGCGCGTCACCTCGACGCCGCAGCGCTCGCAGATGATGCCCTTGAACCGCACCCGCTTGTACTTGCCGCAGTAGCACTCCCAGTCCTTGGTCGGACCGAAGATCTTCTCGCAGAAGAGCCCGTCCTTCTCCGGCTTGAGGGTGCGGTAGTTGATGGTCTCCGGCTTCTTGACCTCGCCGTTGGACCACGTGCGGATCGAGTCGGCCGTGGCCAGACCGATGCGCAGCTGATCGAAGTTGTTCACGTCGAGCATGGGCATTCCCTCAGCTCCTCTCCGCCTGGCGGCGGGCGTCCTCTTCGTCGCTGCCCCGCTCGGGCCGCGAGATGTCGATGCCGAGCTCCTCGGCCGTTCTGAAGATGTCCTCGTCGAGCTCACGCATCTCGATCTCCTCACCGGTGGTGGAGAGGACCTCGACGTTGAGGCACAGGGCCTGCATCTCCTTGATGAGCACCTTGAAGCTCTCCGGGATGCCGGGCTCGGGGATGTTCTCGCCCTTGACGATGGCCTCGTAGACCTTGACGCGGCCGAGCACGTCGTCGGACTTGATGGTGAGCAGCTCCTGCAGGCAGTAGGCGGCGCCGTAGGCCTCGAGGGCCCACACCTCCATCTCGCCGAAGCGCTGGCCGCCGAACTGCGCCTTCCCGCCCAGCGGCTGCTGGGTGATCATCGAGTAGGGGCCGGTGGACCGGGCGTGGATCTTGTCGTCCACGAGGTGGGCGAGCTTCAGGATGTAGACGACGCCGACGGTGATCGGGTTGTCGTAGGGCTCGCCGGTGCGCCCGTTGTAGAGCGTGGTCTTGCCGTCGTCCTGCATGAGGCGGCCGTTGTCGCCGTAGCGGCTGTCGGTCGCCTCGGGCTGCAGGTTCTGGAAGATCTTCTGGATCGTCGGGTGCTTCCCGGCGCCCTCGAGCTCGTCCCAGTGGGCGCCGTCGAAGACCGGCGTGGCCACGAGGGTCGACGGCGGCGTCGTGGGCCGCGTCTTGCTCTCGGTGCCCCGGGTGGGCTCGTCGCCGACGGTGGTGCCGTCGATCGACCAGCCGTAGCGGGCCGCGTAGCCGAGGTGGGCCTCGAGAACCTGGCCGACGTTCATGCGGCTCGGCACGCCGAGGGGGTTCAACACGATGTCGACCGGGGTGCCGTCGGCCATGAAGGGCATGTCCTCGATCGGGAGGATCTTGGAGATCACCCCCTTGTTGCCGTGGCGGCCGGCGAGCTTGTCGCCCACGCTGATCTTGCGCTTCTGACCCACGTAGACCCGCACGAGCTGGTTGACGCCCGGGGGGAGCTCGTGGCTCTCGTCGCGGCTGAACACCTTGACGTCGATGACCTTGCCGGTCTCACCGTGGGGCACCTTGAGCGACGTGTCGCGCACCTCACGGGCCTTCTCGCCGAAGATGGCCCGCAGGAGCCGCTCCTCCGGGGTGAGCTCGGTCTCGCCCTTCGGGGTGACCTTGCCGACGAGCACGTCACCGGGGCCGACCTCGGCTCCGACGCGGATGATGCCGCGCTCATCGAGGTCGGCGAGGATCTCCTCGGAGAGGTTCGGGATGTCCCGGGTGATCTCCTCCGGGCCGAGCTTGGTGTCACGGGCCGCTCGGAGAGGATGATGGCGTCCTCGAAGTTGTAGCCCTCCCACGGCATGAAGGCCACGACGAGGTTCTTGCCGAGCGCGAGCTCGCCGTTGTCGGTGGAGGGGCCGTGGGCGAGGATGTCGCCCTTGGCCACCTTCTGGCCCTCGACGACGATCGGCTTCTGGTTGATGCAGGTGTCCTGGTTGGAGCGCTCGAACTTGAGCAGTCGGTAGACCTTGCGCCGACCGCCCTTGTACTCGACCTCGATGACGTTGCCGTCGACCTCGCTGACGACGCCGTCGTCCTCGGCGATGATCATGTCGGCGGCGTCACGGGCGGCGCGGGACTCGATGCCCGTGCCGATGTAGGGCGCCTCGGCCCGCAGAAGAGGGACGGCCTGGCGCTGCATGTTGGCGCCCATCAGCGCCCGGTTGGCGTCGTCGTGCTCGAGGAACGGGATGAGGGCGGTCGCCACCGAGACGATCTGCTTCGGGGAGACGTCCATGAGCTGGACCTCCTTCGGCGGCACCGAGGAGATCTCCGTGGTGGCGCCGAAGAAGACGTCGCGCTCGAGCTGGAGCTTGAGGTCGCCGAGGGTCGCCGCCTGGGGCGAGCGACGGACGAGGACGCGGTCGGCCTTGAAGCTGCCGTCGGGGTTGAGAGGGGCGTTCGCCTGGGCGACGACGTACTCCTCCTCCTCGTCGGCGGCGAGGTACACGATCTCGTCGGTCACCTTGCCGTCGATGACCTTGCGGTACGGCGACTCGATGAACCCGAACTCGTTGACGCGGGCGAAGGTGGCCAGCGCGCCGATGAGGCCGATGTTCGGGCCCTCCGGCGTCTCGATCGGGCACATGCGGCCGTAGTGGCTGAAGTGCACGTCACGGACCTCGAACCCGGCCCGCTCGCGCGACAGCCCGCCCGGTCCGAGCGCCGACAGGCGACGCCGGTGGGTGAGGCCCGACAGCGGGTTGACCTGGTCCATGAACTGCGAGAGCTGCGAGGTGCCGAAGAACTCCTTGATCGCCGCCACGACCGGGCGGATGTTGATCAGGGTCTGGGGCGTGATGGCCTCGACGTCCTGGGTGGTCATGCGCTCGCGCACCACCCGCTCCATGCGCGACAGCCCGATGCGGACCTGGTTCTGGATCAGCTCGCCGACCGACCGGATCCGGCGGTTGGCGAAGTGGTCCTGGTCGTCGAGGCGGTAGCCGGGCTCGGCGTTGACGAGGTTCAGCAGGTAGGTGGTGGCGGCGAGGACCTCGGCCGGCGTGAGGACCGGCTGGTCCAGCTCGGGCTTCTCGAGGGTGATGCCGAAGAGGTTCTCGAGGCGGTCGAGCTCGGGGCCCAGCTTGCGGTTGAGCTTGTAGCGGCCGACCCGGGACAGGTCGTAGCGGCGGTTCTCGAAGAAGGCGTTGCGGAAGTAGGCCTTGGCCGACTCGACCGACGGCGGCTCACCCGGGCGGGCCCGCTTGTAGATCTCGACGAGCGCCTCGTCCTGGGTGGGGGCCAGCTCGCGGTCCTTCTCCCACTGCCCCTCGAGGAAGTCGAAGTGGCGCACGAAGCGGTCGAGGAACCCCGGGTAGTTCTCCTCGTCGTAGCCGAGCGCCCGCAGCAGCACGAAGAGGCTGAGGCGGCGCTTGCGGGCCACGCGGGCGCCGGCGGTGACGTCCTTGCCCGGCTTCTGCTCGACGTCGAACTCGATCCACTCGCCCCGGTAGGGGTGGATCGTGCCGGTGACGAGCTGGTGCTTGCTCAGGTTGCGGAGCCGGTAGCGCTCACCGGGCTGGAAGATGACGCCCGGCGACCGCACGAGCTGGGAGACCACGACCCGCTCGGTGCCGTTGATCACGAACGTGCCCTTGTCCGTCATCATCGGGAAGTCCCCCATGAAGACGGTCTGCTCCTTGATCTCGCCGGTGGTGGCGTTCATGAAGCGCGCCCGGACGAAGATCGGGGCGGAGAAGGTCATGTCCTTCTCCTTGCACTCCTCCACCGAGAACTTCGGCGGTGGCCGCAGGTCCTCGTCCTCGGGATCGAACTCCAGCTCGAGCTGGAGGGTCTCGGTGAAGTCCTTGATCGGGCTGATGTCCCGGAAGGTCTCGGCCAGCCCCTGGTGCAGGAACCATTCGAAGGACTCCCGCTGGATGGCGATCAGATCGGGGAGGGCGAGGACCTCGTCGAGGTTGGCGAACGTATAGCGTTCCCGGACGGACGAGCGTGCAGGCAAGGATGACTCCTCGGTAGGAGGGGTGTGGTTCGTGCCGACCTACAGGCGCGACGGCGTCACGACGGAAACGACGATGACGGCCAACGTGGCGCAGCGGGCGAGCACGGCAACGCGTCAGCATAGAGGGGACGCGGAAAGAAGAGCAACCCGGGAGATCCGACCAGCGGATCCGGGTGCTCACTCGGGGGATCATCCACTTCTACCCCGGTCAGATTGGGACGAACCCTAAGCCGAACACGCCGAACAGGTCAAGGAACTGTACTGATGGCGTCCTCGTCGGCTCCGCCGCCTCGGCACGCAGTGCGGGACGGGACGCTGGCGCTTCCCCCGCCCCGCCCGGCCCGGATCGCCGGGCAGCGCACCCCGGCCACGGCGCCCTCGTCGGCTCCGTCGCCTCGGCACGCGGTGCGGAACGGGACGCTGGCGCTTCCCCCGCCCCGCCCGGCCCGGATCACCGGGCAGCGCACCCCGGCCACGGCGTCCTCGTCGGCTCCGTCGCCTCGGCACGCGGTGCGGGGCGGGACGCGGGCTTCCCCGGAGCGCGACGAGGGCCCGCCCCGCAGGACGGACCCTCCGAACGTCGATGGCGCACGAGGTATCGCCCCGCGCGGTGGGGCTACTTGAGCTCGACCGAGCCGCCGGCGCCCTCGAGGGCCTCCTTGGCCTTCTCGGCGTCTTCCTTGCTGGCCTTCTCGAGCACGGTGCTGGGGGCGCCGTCCACGAGGTCCTTGGCCTCCTTGAGACCGAGGCTGGTGAGCGAGCGCACCTCCTTGATGACCTGAATCTTCTTGTCACCGGCGGCGGTGAGCACGACGTCGAACTCGTCCTGCTCGGCGGCGGCGGCATCCCCGCCACCACCGGCGGCGGGCGCGGCGGCCACGGCCGCGACCGGCGCGGCGGCGGTGACGCCGAACTTCTCCTCGAACTCCTTGAGCAGCTCGCTCAGCTCGAGCACGCTCATGTTGGCGATGGACTCGAGGATGTCTTCCTTGGTGGCCATGGTCAGCTCTCCTGGGTGTCGTCGCCGGCCTCGGCCGGGGCGGTGTCGGTCGAGGCGATCGCCTCGGCGGGGTCGGGGGCGTCGGCGGGAGCCTCGGCCGGGGCGGTGTCGGTCGAGGCGATCGCCTCGGCGGAGTCGGGGGCGTCGGCGGGAGCCTCGGCCGGGGTGTCGTCGGCCGCCGCAGGGGCGTCGGCCACGGTCTCGTCGACGGGAGCGTCGACAGCGGTGTCGGTGGGGGCGGGCTCCTCGGCGGCCGCGAGGGCCTCCGAGACCGACGCCGGGGCGCCGGGCGCGCCACCCTCGGCGATGAGGGCGGCCAACCCGTAGGCGAAGTCGCGCGGGACGGCCTGGAGGAGGCCGGCGAACTGCTGCATCGGCGCCGCCATGAGGCCGGCCAACCGGGCCAGCAGCTCCTCACGGGGAGCGACCTCGGCGAGGGCCTTGACCTCGTCGGCGTCGAGGCGGGACTCGCCGAGGATGCCGCCCTTCACCACGAGGTTCGGGTTGCCCTTGGCGAACTCGCGCAGCGCCTTGGCCACCGCGACGGGGTCACCGGCACCGGTTCGCACGAAGGCGATGGCCGTCGGCCCCGTCAACAGGTCGTCGAGCTCGAGACCGAGCTCACGGGTGGCGATGCGCACCAGCGTGTTCTTGTACACCCGGTACTCGCCACCGACGTCGCGAAGCGATCGACGCAGCGAGGCCAGCTCGCTCACGTTGATGCCGCGGTACTCGGTGAGCACGGCCGCATCGGCGTCGGCCAGCTGGGCCTTCACGGCCTCCACCACGGCGACCTTGTCCGGTCTGGGGTTGTCCATCGCACCTCCTCTTTCGTTCTCGCGGGCGCCGCAGCGCACTCTCTCGTGCGCCGGAGCGCTGGGGACCGGGTCGGAGCCCGGGTGTCACCGGGAACGGCGACGGGGTGTCCGCCGCGGTGACGCGCGAACACCCCGTGAGAGGAGAGCGAGCGCCTCGTCCGGGGGGCGGTGGGCCCATTGCACCCCGAGGGGCGACCGGAGGTCTGCGGCGAGCAGGATTCGACTGGGGCCCGAAGGCCGGGGGTGAGGCTAGCGGGAGCGGGCCCGACGAGCCAACCGGTCAGGCAGGGACGGTGTCGTCGACGAGCATCCGGGCCGGATCGACCTTGATGCCGGGGCCCATGGTCGACGACAGGCTGACCCGCCGGAAGTAGCGGCCCTTGGCCGTCGCCGGCTTGGCCTTCTCGAGCTCCTCGAGCACCGCCCGCAAGTTGGCGCCGAGGGCATCGGCCCCGAAGCTCACCTTGCCGATCGGCACGTGGACGTTGCCGTGGCGATCGGTGCGGTACTCCACCTTGCCACCCTTGAAGTCGGCGACGGCCTTGCCGACGTCGGGGGTGACGGTCCCCGTCTTGGGGTTCGGCATGAGCCCCCGTGGGCCGAGCGCCCGGCCGAGCTTGCCGACCTGGGGCATGAGGTCCGGGGTGGCGATGGCGACGTCGAAGTCGAGCATCCCGCCCTCCACCTCGGCGATGAGGTCCTCGGCGCCGACGATGTCGGCGCCGGCCTCGCGGGCGGCGACGGCCGCGTCGCCGCCCGCGAAGACGGCGATCCGGACGTCGGTGCCGGTGCCCGAGGGCAGCCCGACGGTGCCGCGCACCATCTGGTCGGCCTTGCGGGGGTCGACGCCCAGGCGGACCGACAGCTCGACGGTCTCGTCGAAGGCCGCCGGGGCCAGGCTCTTCACCAGGTCCACGGCCTCGGGCGAGGTGTGGAGCTGGTTGCGATCGAAGCGGCGGGCCGCATCGGTGTACTTCTTTCCATGCTTCGCCATGACGGCTCCCTCGGGTCGGGCGCCCCCGGACGGGGACGCGGCGGCCGCGTGGGCGAGGTCGTCCCGACGCGGTTGGTGGCCCACACGGGCCGGTGGATCAGACGACGTCGATGCCCATGGAGCGGGCCGTGCCGGCCACCTGCAGCTTGGCGGCGTCGAGGTCGTTGGCGTTGAGGTCGGGCAGCTTGACCTGGGCGATCTCGGCCACCTGGGCGTCGGTGATCGACCCGGCGGTCTCCTTCGAGGGGTTCTGTGAGCCCTTGTCGAGTCCGGCGGCCTGCTTGATGAGCACCGAGGTCGGCGGGGTCTTCAGGATGAAGGAGAAGGAGCGATCCTCGTAGATCGTGATCTCGACGGGCACGATCGTGCCCTTCTGCGCCTCGGTCTTGGCGTTGTACTCCTTGCAGAAGTCCATGATCGCCACGCCGTGCGGGCCCAGCGCCGTACCGACCGGGGGCGCGGGGTTCGCGCCGCCGGCGGGGATCTGGATCTTCACGACGGCCGTCGCCTTCTTCTTGGCCATGATGTCTCTGCCTGTTCGTCGGCGCAGGCCACAGGTCGGCCGTGCGCGGTTGATCAATGGTGGCGGGTCGCACCGCCGGTGACAACTCCGAGGAGCGGTCCTACAACTTGGCGATCTGGCTGAACTCGAGCTCGACGGGCGTCTCGCGCCCGAAGATGTTCACCAGCACCTTCACCTTGAGCTGGTCCTCGTTGATCTCCACGATCTCGCCGGAGAAGTCGGCGAACGGGCCTTCCTTCACCCGGACGGTCTCGCCCATCTCGTACTCCATGCGGGGCTTGCCCCGCTTCGGGGCGGCGTCCTCGCCCTCGACCTTGACCTGCAGGAAGCTCTCGACGTCCTTGCGCTTCAGCGGCGAGGGCTTGGCGCCCTGGCCCACGAAGCCGGTCACACCCGGGGTGTTGCGCACCACGTACCACGAGTCGTCGTCGAGCTCGCAGCGCACGAGGAGGTAGCCGGGGAAGACCTTCTTCTGGACGACCTGCTTCTTGCCGTTCTTGAACTCGACCACGTCCTCCATGGGGATGACGACCTCGTGGATCGTCTCCTCCATGTTCATCGAGGAGATGCGGGCCTCGAGGTTCTGCTTGACCTTCTTCTCGTAGCCCGACTGGGTGTGCACGACGAACCACATGCCCGGACGGTCATAGGGGCTCTCCGGCTTGGGCCGCTCGGCCTCGAGCAGCTCGTCGGGGTCGAGGACCTCGACGGCGACGCCGCCGTCGTCATCGGAGGCGGCGTCGACGGACCCGGCGGCGTCGACGGTGTCGTCGTCGGTGCTCGGGGTGTCGTCGGTGAGGGAGGTCATGTCAGGCACGGGATCACTTCGCGTTGAACAGTCGGAGGACGAGCTCGGAGAACACCCAGTCGACGCCGAAGATGAACAGCGTGAAGATGACGAGGGTGATGAGCGTGATGAGGGAGTAGTTGAGGGTCTCGGAGCGGGTGGGCCACGCCACCTTCTTCAGCTCGGCGCGGACCTCGTGGGCGAACTGGCGCGGCCCGGTGCGCTCTTCCTTCTGCCGCCCGGCCTGAGGATTGCGCTTGGTGCGCAGGGGTTCGCCGTCGGGGCCGAGCTCGCCTTGGCGCTGGAGCCTGCGCTTCTGTTCACGGTTGAGAGCCACTTGACTTCCCACGGGCTTGGGGGGACGAACGGAGCAGGGCAGGAGGGACTCGAACCCCCAACCGCCGGTTTTGGAGACCGGTGCTCTACCAGTTGAGCTACTGCCCTCGGTGCTACCCGGGCGGGTCAGGGTAGCAGCCACCTCACAGAGGCCGACCCCGGCAGACCGGTCGCCGACAGCCTAGGCCCCGCTCCCCCGACCTGCGAATGCGCCTTCAGCCGGCGAGGCGACGGCTGCGCACCGCCAGGACGAGCGCCCCGCCGACGCCCGCCGCGGCGGTCGCCGCCAGGCCGCCGAGGTAGGCCGCCCGACGCCGGTGGTCGCTCCCGTCCGGCGCCCACCGGGCGGCGTCGAGGCCGTCGTCGAGCGCGTCGAGGAGGTCGGGAGGGGGCTGAAGGGCGAGGTGGCGGGTGGCCGCGAGCTCCCGACGGAGACGGCGGTAGCGGGCGACGTCCGCCTGGCAACGCAGGCACCCGTCGAGGTGCGCCGCGGCCGCGGGCTCGAGCGCCACCCCGTCGACGACGCCCGGTAGCCGCTC
This sequence comes from Acidimicrobiales bacterium, assembly GCA_025455885.1. Taxonomy (NCBI): domain Bacteria; kingdom Bacillati; phylum Actinomycetota; class Acidimicrobiia; order Acidimicrobiales; species Acidimicrobiales bacterium. The sequence goes on along the minus strand of JALOLR010000028.1, from coordinate 1,609 downwards.
GGCGAGGCGGTCACACCGCACGGGAGCCCTCTCCGTCGGAGAGGTCGCGGAGCGCCACGACGTCGCGTAGCTTGCGGCGGGCCCGGTGCAGGCGGACCTTGGCGGCCGACTCCGAGATGCCGAGCTCGACGGCGATGGCCTCGTGGGGAAGGTCGTACACGTCGCGGAGCACCACCACGGCCCGGAGGCGGGGCGGCAGGGCCTGCAGCGCGACGTGGAGGCGGTCGCGGAGCAACTCGTTCTCCGCTCGGCCGACCGGGTCACGGCTGGGGTGGGGGTCGCCGACCGCCATGTCGTCGGTGAGCTCGTCGTGGCGGTGGCGGCGCCGGCGCCCCAGGTGGTTCGAGGCGCAGTTCGCGGTGATCCGGTAGAGCCAGGTCGTGAACTTGGCGTCCCCCCGGAAGCGCCCGATGGCCCGAAAGGCCCGCAGGTAGGTCTCCTGGACGACGTCACGGGCGTCCTCGGCGTCCCCGGTCAGGCGGTGGGCCAGGGTGTAGGTGTCGACGTAGGTGGACCGGACCAGGGCGTCGAAGGCGGTTCGATCGCCGTGGCGGGCCGCCTCGACCAGGGCCGACAGGTGGCTCGACGAGGACTCGTCGCCGGCCTCGGCGAACTGGCCGGCGCGACGAGTCACGTCCGGCGTCGCCTTCAGCCGCTCCTGGGGGAGCGTCAGCGGGTCTCCTTGTGCGCGGTGTGGGCGCGGTCCCACCGGCAGTACTTCTTGAGCTCGATCCGCTCGCGGTCGTTGACCTTGTTCTTGGTCGTGATGTAGTTGCGGCGCTTGCAGACCTGGCACTCCAGGGTGACCTGCACTCGCTTGTCGTTCTTCGGCATGGTTGCTCCTGGTCGGGTGCACGACCCGACGGCGACGGCCCTGCGGGGCCGGAGGGATTGTAGGGCGGAGCGTCCGATGCGCGACCGGCGTCCCGCGGAGGGCTACTTGAGGATCTTGGTGACGCGCACCGTCATCGTCGTGTTGTCGCCCGGCATGCACATCTCCGTGCCCTCCGGCAACGAGATCTGACCCGTCACGTCGGTGGTCCGGAAGAAGAACTGCGGGCGGTAGTTCGCGAAGAACGGCTTGTGACGACCGCCTTCCTCCTTGGTCAGCACGTACACCTGGCCCTCGAACTGCGCGTGGGGGGTGATCGAACCCGGCGCCGCAAGCACCTGGCCGCGCTCGACCTCTTCCTTCTTGGTCCCGCGGAGGAGCGCACCGATGTTGTCGCCCGCCTGGCCCTCGTCGAGCAGCTTGCGGAACATCTCCACACCCGTGCAGGTCGTCTTCTGGGTCGGGCGCAGTCCGACGATCTCGATCTCGTCGCCGGTGTGGACGACGCCCTGTTCCACGCGACCGGTCACCACGGTGCCGCGGCCGGTGATCGTGAACACGTCCTCGATCGGCATGAGGAACGGCTTGTCGGTGTCGCGCTCGGGCTGGGGGATGTAGGAGTCGACGGCGGCCATCAGCTCGAGGATCTGGGCGGTCGCGTCGGCGTCGCCCTCCAGTGCCTTCAGCGCCGAGACCTTCACGACCGGCACGTCGTCGCCCGGGAACTCGTACTCGCTCAACAGCTCACGGACCTCGAGCTCGACGAGGTCCAACAGC
>JALOLR010000027.1 GCA_025455885.1 Acidimicrobiales bacterium | reverse complement strand
GTGAACACCGGTCAGTTGATCCAGGGTCCCCCGATCGGGACCAACACCACCGGCCAGGAAGCCGAAGGCCCCCACTGCGTCGGCGGAGGAAGCCACTGACGTCGCCTTCGCCGCGACGCGCCGCCCTGCGGCGCTAGCGTCACGGCGATGGGATGCTGCATCGGATTCTCGATCCTCGCGGGTGCTCCCCGCTTCGGCCTGGCGATGTTGTGGCTGTTCACGGACCGGCTGACGATCGCCTTCTCGTCGTTCTGGATCGGGTTGGTCGGCTTCCTCCTGCTGCCCTTCACCACCATCTTCTACGCGTTGGCCTACGCACCCATCAGGGGCGTGAGCGGGATCGGATGGGCCTTCGTGGTGCTCGGGCTCATCCTCGACATCGGCACCTACACCGGGGGGCGCCGCAGCCAGGAGAACTATCGCACCGCGTGACGTCGGTGGCGCCCCACCGGCCCGGCCCCGGCTCCCTCTCCGCCTTCAGGCGTCGTCGAGGCGCAGTTCGGCCACGTTGAGCCGATCGTCGCGCCGCACCGTCACCCGGGCGCCGCGCTCGGTCCCGTTGAGCCAGACCCGCGCCTCGGGTGTGGCCTCGAGGTTGGCCATCCACTGCGAGTCGGCCCGGAAGGTGCTGACGTAGACGGTCCCGCCGACCCGCATCGACAGCAACGGGACTTCGCGGAGCAGTCCGGTGCGCCGGCCGGTCGTCCCGACCAGGACGGCGCCCAGCGAGACGGGGACCACTCGCAAGGGGTTGGCCACCCCCGCCCGCACCGCCGGACGGACCACCGAGTTGAGCGCCCGGAAGCCCTCACGGACGACTCGGTCGCGGGCTTGGTCGAGAGTGGTGTTCACAGGCGGTGCAACCCCGGCGAGCGCAGGGCATTCCGAGAAGGGATCGCTGTGGCGAACGACCGGCGACGCCGATCCGCCCCTCGCCTCGCCCCCCCCGGGCCTCATCGCCCGCCACCTGGGGTAGGGACCGCGCAGCGCCGTCCCCAGGAGGCCCCATGGACGACATGCGAGTCACCGCGGACGACGAGCGAGTCACGGCGGTCCTCTCTGACGGTCCTCTGGCGCCCGCTGAGGCTCGACGGGTGGTGCAGGCGGTCCTCGTGGAGTGGGGGTTCGGTGACCTGGCCGCCGACGCCGAGCTCATGGTCAGCGAGATGGTGACGAACGCCTTCCTCCATGCCTCGGGCCCCACGGAGCTGCGCGTGCGACGCAACGAGGTCGTGACCGTCGAGGTCGCCGACCACTCCCCCGTCGACCTCGTCCTCGGGCGGACCGACAGCACGCGTCGCGTGGGAGGGCTCGGGCTGCGGATCATCGACCGCCTCGCCCGCCGATGGGGAGCGCGGGAGGTGGACGACGGCAAGGTGCTGTGGTTCGAGCTCGCCCGTTCGCCCGAATGATCCGCCTCGGGGGTCGGCGGCCGGGAGCGTGGTCCCTCGCGCGCAGCGTTCAGCGTCCGACGAGACGGCGGTGCAACTCGGCGAAGAGTCGGCGGTTCACCTCGGCCCGCCACCGCACGCCCCGCACGATGCCCTGCGCCCAACCGGGTCGTGCCGCCAGGGGCCGGATCACCCCGTCGAGCCACTCCTTGCCGTGTCGGGGGTCGGCGGTGGCGTGCTCCTCGTAGAAGGCCCGCGCGGCAGGGGGCGCGTCGAGGCGATCGAGGGCCCGGACCACCGCCCGGCACCGGGGACCGGCCTGCATCTCGGTGAGGCCCAGTGCGCCGATGAGCTCGGGTTGCAGGGTGCGCTCGGTGGCGAGCACCCCGTGCAGGACCGAACGCTCGAGCGCCGCGACCGAGCCCGCCTCGGTGATCCCGGTGCCGATCACCCCGACGAGCGCCCGGTGCAGCTCAGCGTGGACCGCGGCCGGCTCGCCCCGACCCATCTCGTCCCAGTAGTTCGCCGCCATGACGACCTTCGCAGGACCGTCGATGCCCACCTGGGCGACCGCCACGAGGTCGTCGAAGCCGGCGTCGGGGCCGCCCTCGAGCACCAGGAAGGCCACCACATCGGGCCACGTGGCCTGCTCGGCCAGCCAGGCGTAGACGGGCGGGAGGAGGTCGGCGGACGCGATGCGGCGGACCTGGTCCACGGCGTCGTCCGGGCCGTCGACGACCGGCGACCCACAGCGCGCGTCGAGGTCGGCGAGGAGGCGCCGCTCGATCTCGTGCTTCCTGGCCAGCTCCTCCGGACCGATCCGTCGCGTCGTGTCACAGGGATCCGCGGGCGAGAGGGCACGGGCGTGGATCTCGCGAAGGACGAGAAGCTCGCTGCGTCGGACGTCCTGGGGGCCGTCGGGCGGCGGGCCCGCATCCGACGGGCCCTCATCCGACGGGCCCTCATCCGACGGGGCGGTACCGGGTGCGGCGCGGACGAGGTCGATCGTGGTCATGGGTGCTCGCCTACCCACCCTGCCGTCGCGCCAACACCCGCGAGGCCGTCCGCCGCCGTCAGGACACGTCGTCGAGGCGGGCGAGCTTGACGACGGCGCGTCCGGGCCCGAACGCCCTCGCGGCGAGGAGGACGAGACCGCTCGGAACGATCGATCCGACGTGGGACACCTGGTGGGCCCCGCCGAGCTGGAGCAACGCACGGCCTCCGGGCAGGAGGACCCGGTCGATCGCGTCGAGGCACTCCCTGACGACGTCGAGCCCGTCGGGCCCACCGGCGACCGCGGTCACGGGATCGTCGGGGTACCCGGCCACCTCCTCGTCGGCGAGGTACGGGGGGTCGGCGACGACCAACGGGGCAGCCGCCCATCCCCCGAGCTCGGCCAGCGTCGTGTGCCGCACGGTGGTGGGCACGCCGTTGACCCGAGCGTTGTGCGTCGCGTAGGCGCACGCCACGGGGCAGGCATCCACCTGGACGAGCGGTCGCCCCGTCCGCACCGCCGCCACCAGCCCGATGTGGCCCGCGCCGCAGCACAGCTCGAGGATCGGCCCCGGCGGCACGGACCCGCTGAGCGACGCCGCCCACCGCCCGTGGCGCACCGTCCAGGGACGCGGTTCGAGGACCCTTCGGTCGTGCGCGATGCGCAGGCCGTCGAGCTCGACGACGGTGGGGCGGAGGCCCTCGTCGACCGGGAGGACCGGCCCATCGGCCGCAGGGACCCGGGGGCAGGACTCGATGGTGGTCACCCGCCGATCTCGCCCTCGCCCCTCACCTCGGCACCGACCTTGTTCATCTCGTCGAAGTGCTCCCCGACGGCCGGGTCGACGTCCTCGGCGGCCTGTTCGGCCAGCCGCTCCTCCTCCTCGGTGGGGGGACGGTCCGCCCGGCCGTGCGCCGTCGCCTCCTGCGCCTCCGCCTCACGGGTCGCGTCCGTGACCATCTCGTCGCCTCGTGCCTCGCTCATCGCCGGTCCCTTCGTTGGGGCGAGGACGCCCTCGCCGGAGTCGGGGACCTACCCCACCGACCCGGCGACAGACCTCACCGCCCAACCGACGGAGCTCGTCGGTTCTGGCCCCGCGACGGCCAGGGAACGCATGAGCGACAGGCGGACCGTCTCCCCCGCCTCCGAGGCCCTCACGAGGCCACGGTGCTCCCCGATCCCCTACGGTCGGAGCGAGGCCGCCGACCAGCGATCGACCGCGACCCGAGAGGAACGCCGATGGACACGTCCGACCGCCTGACCCTGGAGGTGCGATCGGCACCGGAGCCGCAGGTGACTGCGTCCGGTGAGGTCGACGCCTACACCGCCGACGCCCTCGAGCAGGCGCTCACCGAGGCCCGATCCGGTGAAGGCTCGCCCGTGCTGCGCCTCGACCTCCACGACATCTCGTTCATGGACTCCACCGGGCTGCGCGTCCTCGTCGCCACCAACAACGAACTCGAGCGCACCGGTGGTCGACTCGTGCTGGTGAACCCCTCGAGGGGCGTGCTGCGCCTCCTCGACCTCACCGGTCTCGACGGCAGCCTCGCCGTCGAGCACCCTCCGACCGGCGCGTGACGCCGCCCTCCGGCGTCATCCGGCTCGAAGTACCTGCCCTCCGGCGATCGCTGCGACTGCTCCGCCTCGCCGTCGCCGACGCGGCCACAGGACTCGCCTTCACCCTCGACGAGGTCGAGTGCGCCCGGATCGCGGTCGACGAGCTCGCGTCCGTGCTGCTGGCATCGGGGCCGGCCGAGCGCCTCGTCCTGACCATCGACCGGGGCGGCCCGGAGCTCGCCGTCGCCGGGCGCCTCATCGGAGGAAGCGGATCCGCCGCCTCGCCCATCGTCGACACCGTGGTCACCGAGTTGTTGGCGGTCTGCGTGGACGAGCACCACCTCGACGACTCGGGCCCGCCGTCGTTCGACTTCCGGATGCGCCCGTCACGTCGGGCACGGGGGCGGGCCGCCACACCGCCGGGGTGAGTACCACCCGTCCGTCACTCGACGATGCGCGTGGTCACGTCGTCGCCGAACCCGTCCCGCAGCGCCATCAGGAATCCCACCGGGTCGTCGATGTCGTGACCGGCGGTCCTGGCCAGACGTTCGAGCACCTCGGCGGGCCCCTCGACCGTCCCCGCATCCCAGCTGACGCGCGCCACCTCTCCGCGCACGTCGGCCCACGCCTCGATCCGCAGCCCGTCACGCCACTCCCCGCGATCGGCTGCCTCCCCCGGGGGCGTCAGATCCGTCACCGATGACCACCTCCTCCCGGGCACCTACCTCGCGCCGAGGCCCCCCAGAACCGCCTCGGGCGTTGGGAGCGACTCGGCGGAGAGGTCCGGCGAGGGAGGTTCGAGGCGAGAGGTTCGAGGCGAGACGTTCGCGACGAGATGTTTGGACGAGCACCGGAACGGGAACGAACCGGGTGCAGACACCCGCCAGACCGACCGGACGGTACCCATGGACCAGCCCACTCACCCCACCTCGGCCGAACGCCCGACCCGTCGACGCCGGGACCCGGGCCCCGACGACACGATCGAGATGTTCCGGCGCTACCGGGAGTCAGGCGACCGGACGTTGCGCAACACCCTGGTCGAGATGCACCTGGGGCTCGCCGACTACTACGTGAACCGGTACTCGCGTTCGGCGGCGAGTAGCGCCGAGGACCTGCGACAGACCGCCCTCCTCGCCATCCTGAAGGCCGCGGAGCGCTTCGATCCCGACGTCGGGGTCTCGTTCCGCACGTTCGCCTCGCGCACGATCGAAGGGGAGCTGAAGCGCTATCTACGGGACAGGTCGTGGGCCGTCCGGCCTCCGCGGCGCGCCCAGGAGATGCACCTCAGCCTGCGCCGAGTCGGCGAGGAGTTGACCCACGCGCTCGGCCGGCCGCCGACGGTGCCCGAGCTGTCGGCGGCGTTGGAGATCACCGAGGACGAGGTGCTCGAAGCGCTCGAGGCCGGCCAGGCCCGGAGCGCCACCGGGCTCGAAGCCCCGCTCGGCGGGGACGAGACCGCCGCCACGTTGGCCCAGACGCTCGGTTCGACCGATCCGGCCTATGCGATCATCGACGATCGTGACATCGTTCACGACGCCCTCGCCTCCCTCGACGATCGAGCCGCCAGGGTGGTCAGGCTGCGGTACCTCGAGGACATGAGCCAACCCGAGATCGCCGAGCGGATCGGGGTCTCGCAGTCCTACGTCTCGCGGATCCTGCGCACCAGCCTGGAGTCGCTCCGCACCGAGCTGTCGCCGAGGTGACACACTCGAAACCGTGAGCGACGTCGAGGCGGGCCCCTCCCCCGGCGCCACCGGACGAGGGCTCGGGTCTGACGGGCCGGGAGAGGCAGGCGGGGAGACGACGACGTGACCGATCGACCACCTCACGAAGTCAACTTCGAGGTGGGGGTCGACACGCTGGCGCCCCGACAGGCCCGCCGGCGCCTCGTCGAGGAGCTCTCCGACGTCCCGGAGGTCGACCTCGACACGGTCGAGGTCCTCGTGAGCGAGTTGGTGACCAACGTCGTGCGCCACGTCGGGTCGCGGGCCCGCGTGCGGTTGATCATCGACACCGACTGCGTTCGGGTGGAGGTGGCCGACACGTCCCGCGAGGTGCCGGCGGTCCGGCCGCTTCGTCGCGACGTCGCCACGGGCCGAGGGCTGCGCATCGTGGAGGAGTTGTCGGACCGCTGGGGGGTGGAGACCATGCCCGTCTTCCCGTCGGAGAGAGCCGGGCTCACCGAGAACCCCGACCCCTACGAGAAGGCCGTGTGGTTCGAGCTGGACCGGGGCTGAGGCAACCGGACCCCGCCACACCACCGACGTCGGGTTCGGGGATCCCGCGTGAGTCGTTGGTACCCTCCCGACACGGGCACCTTCCCGGGTGCGTCGATGCCGGGCGGAGGAGGCGACATGACCGATGAGCTCGTGACCCGCGGCGAGGACGGCATCCTCCGGCTCGACGGCGACCTCGACGCGCACTCCGCGCCGGAGCTCGACCGAGCCGTCGAGTCGGCCCTCGCCGACCGTCCTGCCGACACCGACCGACTGGTCCTCGACGTCGGAGCGGTCCACTTCGTGGACTCGAGCGGGCTCCGGTCCCTCGTCGCGGCCCGTCAGGGAGGCGAGCGGACCGTGGTGTTGCGATCCCCGAACCGCGGGTTCCGGCGCATCCTCGAGATCACCGGACTCGACAGCGAGTTCGTGGTGGAGGAGTGAGCCCGCCCGAGCCGGCACCGGGCGCGATCCACCTGGACGTGCCGGCGAGCACGGACCACCTCCGCCTCGTCCGGCTCATGGTGGCCGCACTGGCCAACGAGCACGGCGCCGACCTCGATGACCTCGACGACCTGCGTCTCGCCGTCGGCGAGCTGTGCGCCCACGCCATCGCCGACGCCGGCGACGACGACCGGCTCGCCGTCCGTGCGCTCGTCGACGACGGGCGGGTGCGCATCGAGGTGGCCACCCACGACGGCACGGCGACGACCGGCGACGAGAACCCCTTCCCCGGCGTGGCGGTGCCGACGGGCGTGGCCCCCATCGGCCTCGACGAGCTCGTCGGCGCGCTGTTGACCACCGTCACCGACGCCTTCGGCGTCGCCACCGACGGGCCCCCGCGAGGGTGGTTCGAACGGCGTCTCCGAGGGGTGGCCGACCCGCGGTGAACGAGGGCGGGTCCAGTGCGCGCGACGGCGCCGGGCTCGACCGACGCTTCCGGGAGCTGCGCGCCTCGCCGTCGACGGAGCGACGCAACGAGCTGGTGCTCGAGCACCTCGAGGTGGCCAACGCCCTCGCCCGCCGCTTCGCCGACCGGGGCGAGCCCATCGACGACCTCGAGCAGGTGGCGCGGGTGGCACTGGTCGGAGCGGTCGAGCGGTTCGACCCCGATCAGGGCGTGCCGTTCGTCGGCTTCGCGGTCCCGACGATCACCGGTGCGCTGAAGCGCCACTTCCGGGACCGCACCTGGGGGGTCGGCGTCCCGCGAAGGGTGAAGGATCTCGTCCCGACGGTGCGTCGGACCGTCGAGGAGCTCGGCGCCACCCGGGACCGGGTGACGGCCGGGGATGTGGCCGAGGCCCTGGGGCTCGATCTCGACGTGGTCCTGGAGGTGATGGAGGCGGCGGGCAGCTACCGACCCGACAGCCTGGACGTCGGGCCGGTCGACGTGGACGGCCCCACGGCGACGGGCGAGACCGACGAGCTGACCCGGGTCGTGGACCGCGAGGCGCTGCGGGCGCTCCTCGAGACGCTGCCCGAACGGGATCGCCGCGTGGTGGTGCTCGCCTGCTACGCCGAATGGACCCAGGACCGCATCGCCCGGGAGCTCGGGGTCAGCCAGATGACGGTGTCCCGCATCGTCCGACGCTCCCTCGACACACTCCACGCCTCGCTGACCGCCGACGACCGTCTGCCCCCCGACGCCGCCGGGTAGGGACCTCCTCAGCCCGCCGACCGACGGCGGACAGGGAAAGGGGTCCTCACCATGACCATCGGAGTCGCACTGGTCGTCATCATCGCCGGCATCCTCATCGCGGCCTTCCTCAACGCCACGGTCGGATGGATCGTCGCCGCCGTCGGCGTCGTCGGCCTGATCCTCGCCGCGGTCAGCACCACCCGCTCCCGGGTGTGAACCGCCGTGCGCCGCGGGCCCGATGACCGGGCCCGGTCGCGCCGGAACGCCACGAGGGGCCCGTGCCGATGGCACGGGCCCCTCGTGCTTCCCTCCCGGATCCCGGCGAGCCGGACCGGAACGCCGGGCTCAGCTGCCGAGATGTCAGCTGCCGAGGTGGGAGCGGACGAACCAGGCGAACAGCTCGAGCTCGGCGAGCTGGGCGATCATCAGGTCCTCGCTGACCGGGTCGATGTCGCCGAGCTCGTCCACCGCCCGGCGATGGTCCGCGATCACCCCGGCGTAGACGGAGTCGAGGGCCTCGAGGTGCTTCTCGGTGCGCGCCCGACCCAGGGCGTACTCCTCCCAGGAGCGTCCCTCGACGGTCGACCCCGGCGTGCCGACGGGCTGCCCGCCGCACGTGGCGATCCGCTCGGCCACCGCATCGGTCATCGCCCGCACCGACACCACCTGCGGGTCGAGCATCTCGTGCACGGCGATGAAGTTCGGCCCGACCACGTTCCAGTGGACGTGCTTGAGGGTGAGCTGCAGGTCGATCAGGGAGTAGAGGCGCTCCTGGAGCAGCGAGATCACCTGCTGGGCGTCCTCGGCCGGGAGGTTCGGCACTTCGCGGGCGCCGAGGAAGCTCCGGGCCTTCCCGTTGCCGTTACCGCCCTTGCTCTTCGCGGTCTTGCGGGACTTCGTCGATGTGGCCATGTGGTCCTCCTGGTCTCGAGTGGTCGCTGACGACGGGGACCTACCCGCACGGTGACAGCACAGACGCGAGTCGCTGTGGTGCCTGACTCACGGCGGCGCGGCCCGGGTAGGTCGTCGCCGTGCCCGGACCGGACCAGCCCTCGACCACCGATTCCCGACTCCGTCACCGACTCCGTCGCGCCGCCGAGAGCATGCTGCTGCTCCCCGTCGTGTTCGCGCTCGGAGCGTTGTTGCTGGCCGTCGGCCTGCTCCTCGTCGAGCCGGAGAGCGGACCGGTCGCCGACCTCTTCCCGGGCGACGCAGAGAGCGCACGGGCCATCCTCTCCACGATCGCCGGCTCCACCATCACCCTCGCCGGGCTCGTCTTCAGCATCACCATGCTCGTGCTCCAGCTCTCCTCGAGCCAGTACTCGCCGACCGTGCTGCGCACGTTCCTCACCGACGTCAACAGCCACCTGACGCTGGCCACGTTCGTGGCCACGTTCACCTACTCCATCGTCGTGCTGCGGGCGATCGGCCCGGGCGGTGAGCAGCGCCCGACGCTCTCGGTGACCGTCGCGCAGCTGCTGATGCTGGTCACCATCGGCGTGCTGGTGCAGTACGTCAACCACATCACCAGGAAGATCAGGGTGAACTCGATCATGCACGCCGCGGCTTCGGACGCCGACGAGGTGATCGGCCGGCTCCCCACCGGCGGGGAACCCGTCGAAGGATCGGGACTGCCGTGGACCGGCGGCCGGGTGATCCGGGCCCGCGGGTGGGGCTACGTGTCCTTCGTCGACCGGGAGGGGCTCCTGCAGCTCGCGACCGACCACGACGCCCGGATCCGGCTCCTGGTGCCGACCGGGGAGTTCGTGACCGAGGGCGAGGACCTCTTCCGGGCCTGGGACCTGGACGAGGAGGCCGACACCGACCTGCTGGACCACGTGGTGCTCGCCGAGGAACGCACCTCCGAACAGGACCCCTCGTTCGTGGTCCGCCAGCTGGTCGACATCGCGCTCCGCGCCCTCTCGCCGTCGCTGAACGACCCGACGACCGCGTCCCAGGCCCTGTTCCACCTCCGCCAGGTCCTGCACACGTTGCGCGAGCACGGCCTCCCCCGACCGCTGCACCGCGACGCCGACGGAGCCGAACGACTGGTGCTGGCCGTGCGTCCGTGGTCGGACTACACGAAGCTCGCCACCGAGGAGATCGGGTTGGTGGTCGCCGACCAACCCCAGGTCAGGGCGGCGCTGCGCCACCTCGAAGCATCGGTCGGCGAGCGTGAGGGGTCGGCGCCCGTCACCACCCCGTCCCCGCCCGTGGACGTGTCGCCCGCGCCGCGGACGAACAGCCGGAGCCGGACCGACGGGAACGAGCCGTTCGGCGCTCACGTCGGACGCCCCGCCCGGTGGTAGAACCAAGAATCCCCCCACGCCCCCGGAGGTCACCGGTGCACGCTCTCGTACGTCGTTCGGTCGGTGTGATCGTCGTGGCCACGTTGGCGGCGGGCGTCGCGGCGTGCACCGACGACGGGGACTCGGCTTCCCCCTCGGCGACGACCCAGGGCACGACGGTCGCGCCCGCCACCGGCTCGCCGAACTCGATCTCCGACGTCGTCATCCCCCCCGAGCGCATCCCCGACGCCGTCGACCAGCTCGACACCATCGTGACCGACGCCCTCGCCGCCACCGGCATCCCGGGCGCGGCCGTCGCCGTGATCCACGAGGGCGAGGTGATCTACGCCGAGGGATTCGGGGTGCGCGAGGTGGGCACCGACCAACCCGTCGATCCCGACACCCGGTTCCAGTTGGCGTCGCTCTCCAAGCCGATCGGGGCGACGGTCGTGGCCGCCGAGGTGGGCCAGGGGACGGTCGCGTGGGAGGACCCGGTGTCGGCGTACACGCCCGACTTCGTGCTGTCCGACCCGTACGTGACCGAGACCGTCACGATCGCCGACCTCTACTCGCACCGCAGCGGTATCCCGGCCTACTCGGGCGACCTGCTCGAGGACATGGGCTACGACCGGGCGGCCGTGCTCGAGAAGATGCGCCTGCTGCCGCTCGAGCCGTTCCGGATCACCTACGGCTACACGAACTTCGGCATCACCGCCGGGGCCGAGGCGGTGGCCGCCGCCGCCGGCGTCCCCTGGGAGCAGCTCTCGGCGGCGGAGCTCTACGAGCCGCTGGGCATGGACGCCACCACGTCGGTCTACGAGGACTTCCTGGCTGCGGACAACCGGGCCACGCTCCACAAGGAGGTCGACGGGACCTGGACCGCGTCGGAGCGCGACCCCACCGCACAGGACCCGGCGGGCGGTGTCACCTCGACGGTGAACGACCTGGCGAAATGGATGGATCTGCAGCTCTCCGCGGGCGAGGTCGACGGCCGCCAGCTCGTCGACGCCAACGCGCTGTTGCAGATGCAAGTCCCGGCCATCAGCACCCAGGAGCCCGCGGACGCGGCCACCCGCGCCGGCTTCTACGGCCACGGCATGAACGTCTCCTACGACGGCGCCGGCCGCGTGCGGCTCAGCCATTCCGGGGCGTTCTTCCTCGGCGCCGGCACCAACTTCGTCCTGTACCCGTCGGAGGACCTCGGCATCGTGGTGCTCACCAACGGCCAGCCGATCGGCGTCGCGGAGGGCATCACGGCCACCTTCATGGACCTGGTCACCCTCGGGCAGGTCAGCCGCGACTGGTTCGAGGCCTACGGACAGCTCCTCGGCGGGCTCTTGGAGAACCCCTCCGAGCTGGCCGGCCAGCAGCCGCCCGCGAACGCCGCGCCGCCCCGGGCGGCGGCGGCCTACGTGGGGACCTACGCCAACGAGTACTTCGGACCCGCCGAGGTGGCGGAGGTGAACGGTGCCCTGGTGCTCCGCCTCGGCCCCGACGCCCTGGAGTTCCCGCTCGAGGCGTGGGACGGCGACGTGTTCGCCTTCACCCCGCCAGGCGAGAACAGCCTGGGGATCACCAAGATCACGTTCACGGTCGACAGCGAGGGCACGGCGACGGGCTTCGAGTCCGAGTACTACGACCCGACCGGATTCGGCACCTGGACCCGCTGACGCGCCGGGCTCCGCGCCCCGTCCGGCGGAGCTGAGCCGGGGAATCAGCCGTCCGCTCGGCCCTGCTCAGCTCGACGGCTCGTCGGTGGCCGCAGCCGCGCCAGAGCGGCGCGCCGCGAGGAACTCGTCGGTGGAGTTGCTCGACGGGAACGCCTCGGCGGGTACCGCGACGCCGAGGAAGGCGCACAGGGGCTCCCATCCGGAACCGACCTCGTGGACGCAGAGCTGGTCGGGCGGGACGATGTCCACGACGCGTCGGTTGTGGTCCTCGTAGGCGGCGATCGCCGCATCGCGGTCGTCGCTGCGGCCGTGGAAGACGACGTCGGTGATGGCGGCGAAGAGACGGCTCGCCGCGGCGGGCTCGTGGTCGCGACGGCGCAGCTCGGGACCGATGGTGGCGTCGAAGCTCCGCCACCACGACTCGCTCGAGCGGACCGTGAGCACCACCTTCGATCCCGGGTTGGCCCGCCACAGCTGCTCCCACACGATGCACGCCGGGAAGTCGAGAGTGGAGCGGAACCCGTCGAGTGCGCGGGCGGGGTCCCAAGGGTCGCCGCGCACGGCGGCCGTCCACTGGTCGAAGTCCTCCGGTCGGCCGAACGCCTCGATCATGTGATGGCACGGTCCGAACCCGAGCTGCTCGAGCGCGGCCTTCATCGACATGGTGCCGGTCCGCCCGAACCCCGCCCCGATCACCGCCAACGCCTCCCCCATGCCGGCGATCGTAGCGGCCAACGCCCGGCACCCCGCCCCGCGACGCGGCGCGCCCGGCAGGGCGGGCCCCGCGAGACTGGACGGGTGACGAGCGCTCCCCGATCGGTCGTCGGGCCCCGCGTGTACCTGGCAGGGCCCGAGGTCTTCCTCGCGGACGCCGTGGAGGTGGGCGCCGCGAAGAAGGCGCTGTGCGGACGACACGGACTGGTCGGGGTGTTCCCCCTCGACGCCCCTGTCGAGCACCTCGACGGTCTCCCCGGCCACGAGATCGGCCTCGGCGTGTTCGACGTCTGCGTCGCGCTGATGCACACCTGCGACCTGGCCGTCGCCAACATGACCCCGTTCCGGGGGCCGAGCATGGACGTCGGCACGGCCGTCGAGATCGGCTACCTGCACGGGCGGGGGACGCCGGTGTTCGGCTACACCAACGTCGCCGGCGGTTACGCCGAGCGGGTGGCGCCCGACGGTCACACCGTCGAGGAGTTCGGCCTCCCCGACAACCTCATGGCCCCAGGGGTCGTCCACCGCTCGACGGGCGGGCTGCCCTCGCAGCCATCGGTCGCGGGCGCGTCCTCGCTCGACGTCGCCGACCTCACGGTCTTCGAGGCGTGTCTCCTGCGGGTCGTCGAGTTCGTCCGAACGCACCGCTGAGCGTCCGTCGACCTCGGACCCACCGAACTTCCCTCCGTCCTGGGTTGCGAACTGGCGTTCGTCGTACTACAGTTCGGGTTCTTCCCCTTTCGGTGCTGCTCTGTCGAGTCGGTGCCCGCCCGTTCGTTCGAGGTCGAGGAGCACGGCGATGGCCGTCGGGGAAGCCACCACGAGCACACCAGCCGGTACGGCGACCGCCGACCGGGCTCGGTCGTCGTCTCCCGGCTCTCACGCCGCCGCACCCTCGTCGGCCAGGGCCTCGACCAACAGTTCCTCCACCGCTGCAGCGCCCGGCTCCGGTGCATCCACCGCTGGGCCGCTCGCTGGCCGCTCGGACCGACTGGTCGATGCGTTGTTGTCGACCGTGCGGGCGCACTTCGGGGTGATCGACGGCGAATGGGGTCGACTCGACGCCGCCGGTCTCCGAGCGGCCGCCGAGGGGCTGCAGCGGGGCCTGTCGGCGCTGGAGCACCAACAACGCGAGGTGCTGCGGGTGATCGACGACCACCGGGCCTTCACCGTCGACGGATCCCGCGACGCCGCCGACTGGTCAGCGAACAACCTCGGCATCACCCGCAAGGCGGCCAACGACCGCCTGCGCCTGGGACGC
>JALOLR010000026.1 GCA_025455885.1 Acidimicrobiales bacterium | reverse complement strand
GGATCGGTGGCGGGCGCCGCGAAGGTGACGAAGGGCTCGGTCAGCTCGACGTCGGTGCTGACGGGGAACACGAACATCTGGGCGGGCACCTGCGCCTGGAACGGCGCCGAGACCATGTAGTCGATCAGGGCCTGCGCGGCGGCCGGGTTCGCGGTGCCGCGGAGCACGCCGGCGAACTCGGTCTGGCGGTAGCAGGTGGCGTCGATCGACCCGGTGGGCGCCTCGTCGGCGGCCGGGTACGGCTCGGTGACCTCGGCGGCGGGGCTCGAGCCGTAGCTCACCACCAGCGGCCGGGGGCCGGCGCCGGAGGACCCCGAGAAGTCGGTGAAGTAGGCGGTCTCCCACGAGTCGACCACCCGGACGCCGTTGTCGCGCAACCGCTGCCAGTAGGCCAGCCACGGCGCGTCCGCCCCGGTTCCGGCACCGAACTCGGCGACGGTGGCCAGGAGGAAGGCGAGACCGGGCGTGGACGTGGCCGGATCCTGCACGACGAGGAGGTCGGCGTAGGCCGGGTCGGCGAGGGCGTCGAGGGTGGTCGGGACGGCGAGGTCCCGTTCGGCGAACCACGCCCGGTCGTAGTTGACGCACACGTCGCCGAAGTCGATCGGGGTCACCTGACCGCCGGGGTCGCCGGTCACCCCGGGGGCGACGGCGCCGAGCACGGGCGACACGTAGGGCTCGAAGAGGCCGGCGTCCACCGCCCGCCCGAGCGTGTTGTCGTCCACCCCGAAGAGCACGTCGGCCTGGGGGTTGCCGGCGGTGAGCACCGCCTGGTTGACCATCACGACGGCGTCGCCGCCGAGCACGATCTCGACCTCGATGTTCGTCCTCGCCGTGAACTGGTCGAGGACCTCCTCGCTCATCGCGAAGGAGTCGTGGGCGAGGAGGCGGACCGTCGTGCCCTCGGGGAACACCTCGTCGTCCGGGGTGGAGACGGCGGGACCGAGCTCCGCGCTCCCCCGGCTGGCGGCGTCGTCGGCCGGGCTCGAGCACGAGGCGGCGAGGAGCGCCGCCACGGCGACGAGCACGAGGCCGGCGAGCCGGCCTGACCGGGCGGCCGCGTTCCGGTGTCGAGGGGCGGTCGGGGTCATCAGGATGCTCCTTGTCTCGGGGTTCGCAGACCCTCGTGGAGGTGGGTGCCGGACCCTCCGGGGCGCACGACGAGCAGGCAGCCGGAGGTGAGCCGGATCACGCCTTCGGTGGCGGACATCTCGTTCGAGACGCCACGGGTGGTGCCCGCCTCGAGGGTCTCCCTGTCGAGTGGGTAGAGGAGGCCCTCGGTGGTGACGCCCTCCGCCGCACCGTGCACGGGCAACAGGGTCACCAGGTCCCCGGGGCGGCCCTGCAGGGTCGTCGGGTGCCACGGCCGGGCGACATGGAGCCGCGCGTCGCCCATCGACGCGTCCACGACGAGGTTCGAGAACCGGGGTGAGCACAGCACGAGGGCGTTGGCCAGGAAGTGGTCGAGTCGCCCGCCGTCGCCGCCGAGGACCAGCACCCGCCGGGCGCCGAGCGCCTCCGCGGCGCCGAGTGCCAGCTCGAGATCGGTGGCGTCCTTGTCGACCGGGTGACGATCCACGCGCGCCCCGTCGGCCTCGAGACGACGGGTCTCGGTCGGGTCGAGCGAGTCGAGGTCGCCGACCAGGTGGTGCACGGGGAGCCCGGCGGCGCGGGCGTGCGCGGCGCCGGAGTCGGCCGCCACCACCACCAGGTCCCCCCGAGCGGCGTCGCGGGCTTCCGCGACCGCGGCGGGCCGGGGCGCGTCGCCGCCGGTCACCACCACGACGGTCGGGCCGGCGCGGTCGACGGGGTCGTGCCCGGTGACGGCTTCGGGATCGTCGACGTGGTCGTCGGGCATCGGACATGCTCTCGGGTTCGAGAACACGGCGCGGAACCGAACCTCCCTGCGCCGGCATGACCCGGATCAGGTTCGAACGGTCGGAGGGGTTCGGCCCCTCCCTCTCAGCCCGGCCTCCCGGGCTCCCGTGTTCGACGACGACGCTACCGCATCGCGGGGCACCGGGCCCCTCCTCGGCGAGGGCGACGGTCCGCGGGCGCCGACGAGCCGACTCCTACAGTCGAAGCGATGCCCGCTGCCCGTCCCGAGTCTCCGGCGGCGCCGACCGACGGCGACCACTGGGAGGTCGTCGACGCCGGGCCGGTCGCGAACAGCCTGCGCGACGAGCTCCTCGCCGCCGCCGGCCCCACCCACCTCCTGCACGGGGCCGACGCCGAGGCCCTGATCCGCTGTCGGCGCTGCCGCGCCGTCGGCTTCCACCTCCGCCGGGGGCGCTTCGCCATCGTCGAGCTGTCCGACACGTCGGTCGGGACGCCGGCCGAGGCGGGGGCCGAGCCGGCGGTGACCGGACCGTCGGGGGGACCGGCCTTCCAACGCTTCGCCACGTTCGCGGCGTTCCGCGAGAGCCTGGCCCGGCACCGCCATCCCCGCGCCGACCGTGTCGGGGGAGCGCCCTAGGCTCGGTGATCAGTCCGCCTCGATCCTCGCCGGAGGTCGCAGTGTCCCAAGAGCTCGTCGTCATCGGTGTCGACGATCCGATGAAGGCCCAGGAGATGCTGATCGCCGCCGGGCGGCTGGCCAAGGACGGCAAGCTCGGCATCGACGACGCCGTCATCATCACCAAGGACGACGACGGCCGATCCCACAAGGTCGAGACCACCGACATGACTCCTGTGGAGGGTGGCCTCGGCGGGGCGTTCTGGGGGCTACTGCTCGGCACGCTCGTCGCCGGCCCGGTGGGCGGGATCGTGACCGGCGCGGTCACCGGCGGCGCCGGCGCGCTGCTGGCCAAGCTGATCGACCGCGGCATCTCCGACGAGTTCATCCACCAGATGCAGGACCTGCTCGACCCAGGGCACGCCGCCCTGTGCCTGCTCACGAACTTCGCCGACAACGAAGCGGCCCTCCACGAGCTGAACCGCTTCGACGGCACACTGATCTGGTCGAACCTCTCCCCCGAGGCCGCCCGGACCGTGAACGAGGCCTTCGCCCGGGGCGACACCGAGCACTCCCTGCCCGTCACCGAGACCGACCGATCGGGCCGCACCGAGGACGGACCCACCTCCTGATGCCCCGACACCACCGCCGCACCCCGTCGAGACCGACCGCCGGTCGACCAGTCGTTGTCCGAACCCGCGCCGGGCGGTAGCCCCGCCCCCGGCGAGCCGGTCCGGTCCCCTCGGGGCGGGCGGCGGACATCGTCGGCCTGGTGGCGGCGGTACCGCCACGAGCTGATCGTCGCCGTCGGCGCGGCCTCGGCCGTCGTGGCCGCCGCGTCCGGCCCCCGCCCCACCGGGTCCCGGATCGCCGATCTGTTCTGGTCGGCGGCGTTCGGGCTGGCCGTCCCGCTCGTGGCGTCGCGCGCCCGGCGATGGGCGTTGATCTGGGCGGCCGGGGTGGCGGCCGCCGTCGGTGTCAGTGGCGACACCGGCGGCAAGGTGGCGGCCGGGATCCTGGTGGTGCTCCTCGTCGCCCTGGCCGTGTCGCGACGACGTGACCGGGTGCTGGCGGCGGTCGTCGGTGCCACTGCGGTCCAGGCCCTCCTGCGCGGGCCCGACGTCGAACCGGTGTGGCTGCTCCCGCTCGTCGCCGTCGTGGCCCTCGGCCCTCTGGTGTGGTCCGCCCGACGGATGGCTCGGAGCCACGAGCGCCGGGTGGCCACGCGGATCATCGTGACCACGGTCGCCCTGGCAGTGATCCTCGGCGCCGCAGCAGGAGTCGCCGCCGTCCTCGCCCGGCCGGACCTCCAGCAGGGCGCAGACGAGGCCATCAGCGGTCTCGACGTGCTGCGATCCGGTGACAGCCCGCTCGCCGCGCAGCGATTCGACCAGTCCGCCGCCAGCTTCGACGAGGCCGGGACGACGCTGTCGAGCCCGCTCACCTGGGGAGGTCGGATCCTCCCCGTGGTCGGCCAGCACGTCACCGCCCTCGATGCGCTCGCCACGGCCGGCACCGAGCTGGCCGCGAGCGCCGCGGAGACCGCTTCGACCGCCGACTACCGGACGCTCACGTCCGACAGCGGGACCGTCGACCTCGCCCGCGTGGGCGCGCTGCGCGCCCCCGTCGCCGACGCCGCCGCCACGATCGACGACGCGCTCGGCTCGGTGGCCGCCGTGCGCTCACCGTGGCTGCTCGGCCCGGTCGGCAGCGAACTCGACCGGTTCGACGAGCGTCTGGCCGACGTGGCCGACCAGACGAGCATCGCCGCGCAGGCGCTGGCCGTGGCGCCCACGCTGCTCGGCGCCGACGGACCCAAGCGCTACTTCCTGGCGTTCTCGACCCCCGCGGAGAGCCGTGACGGCGGCGGGTTCATCGGCGCCTACGGGCTCCTCACCGTCGACGCCGGTCGATTCGACCTCGTCGAGGCGGGCTCGCTCGGCGCCCTGAACCGGGACGGCCCGTACGCGTTCACCCCTCCCCCGGACTGGGACCTGAGGTACGGATCGCTACTCGTGGAGCGCTTCCTCGGGAACCTCGGCGCCAGCCCCGACTGGCCGATCGACACCGACGTCGCCGCTCAGCTCTTCCCACAGACCCCCGGCGGTCTGCCCGTCGACGGTGCGCTCTACGTCGACCCGGCCGCGCTGGCCGGGCTCCTCGAGCTCACCGGACCGGTCACGCTGCCCGACCTCGACCTCACCGTCGACGCCACCACCGTGGAGTCGTTCCTCCTGCGCGACCAGTATGCCCGCTTCGGCGCCGACGACCTGTCCGACAACGACCAGCGGCGGGAGCTGCTGGGAGCGGTGGCGGAGGCCACCTTCGACGCCCTCATCGCCACGTCGCTGCCCGGGATCGACGACCTCACCCGCACCCTGGGTCCGCTCGTGGACGCCGGCCACCTCCGGCTCTCGACCTTCGACGAGCCCGCCGAGCAGCTCCTCGACCGCGTCGGCCTGTCCGGCGCGTGGGATCCGCAGCCCGGGGCAGATCTGCTCTCGGTGCGCTCGACCAACACGCTGGCGAACAAGATCGACGCCTACCTGTTCCGCGACATCGCCGTCGACACCATGCTCGACCCCGCAGCCGGCACGCTGCGCTCGTCGGTGCGCGTCGACCTGCGCAACGACGCGCCCACCTCGGGCCTCCCGGACTACGTCATCGGCAACGGCGACGACCTGCCCACCGGCACCAACCGGACGATGGTCACCGTCCACAGCCCGCACCGCCTCGAGGTCGTGACCCTCGACGGCGAAGCGGTCCCGGTGCAGACCCAGCGGGAGTTCGGCCAACCCGTGTACTCCGTGGTGGTCGAGCTCGCTCCCGGGGCCACGAGGAGCCTCGAGTTCCGTCTCGCCGGCGCCCTCCCGGGCGAGTCGCCCTACCGGCTCCAGGTCCTCCCCCAGGCCACGGCCAACCCCGACCAGCTGTCGGTGAGGATCGCCCCGACCGGCTCGACGACCCCCACCGGGGAGTTCCGCGGCCCGTTGCGGGGACCGGTCCTCGTCGGCGCGCCCTGACCACGCCCGAGGGTGCCGGCCCATCGCTGTCCAACGGCTCGTCCGGCGACTACCCTGGCCTTTCGTGCACGTCCTGCCCCCCGAGGAGACCTCCCCATGACCAGGACCGTCAAGGCGTTCCTCGCCGCACTGGCGCTGGCCGTCGCCCTCGTCGGCACCGTCGCGGGGCCGGCGGCCGCGCAGTCCTACACCGGCTCCTCTGTCGCGGTCTCGTCGAACAACGTGACGTGCGGGGCCACGCTCACCGGAACCGGCACCGGATGGGCGCCCGGCATCCCCGTGACCCTCACCGTGGCATCGACGCCGGTCACGCTCCCCCCGGTCACCCCTGATGCCACCGGCAGCTTCACCGTCGAGTTCGCCTCTCCGCTCGACCCCGGTCCCCACACCCTCACCGCCACCCAGGTCGTCGAGGGCGTCACCATCACCCGGGTCAGCGAGTTCACCTGCGTCGAGGCCCAGTCCGGCTCGGTCACCCAACCGGTCACCCCTGCGGGCGCGCTGCCCTTCACCGGCGGTGACAGCACTCCGATCCTCCAGGTCGGCATCCTGCTCCTGGCCGCGGGCGCGTTGATCGCGCTGGTGGCCCGCAAGCGCCGTCACGCCTGACCCGGTCGACCCCCGAGCGGTGGAACTGCCGCAGGAGCCGTCGGCCTCACGACGCCTCAGGGGTGAAGGTCGGCATGACGCGCCACGCCGCTCATCGTGGTCGCTCGGTGTCCGGAGGAGGACGCTCACGGCGCTCGCCCTCGTCCTGACCGCCGGGCTGGTGGCCGGGGCCTGCACCTCCGACGACGAAGCTCCGACAGGGACGGGCCCGACGGGATCGAGCAGCGCGGATGGCGGCCTGCGCATCACGGCGCTCTCGGCGCGCCCTGAGTACGCGACCAACGGTGACCTGCTCGTCGCCGTGGAAGGAGGCTCCGACTCGACCTTCGAAGACGTCCGGGTGGCGCTCGACGGGCGCGACGTCACGTCGGCGTTCGCCCTCGACGTCAGCCCGCACCGCTCCCCCGGCGCACCGCCCCGGCTGATCGGCCTCATCGCCGGCCTGCGCGAGGGCACGAACGAGATCGAGGCGAGCGTCGGCGACCAGGAGGCCCGCCTCGACGTCGTCGACCACCCCGTCGACGGCCCGCTCTTCTCGGGGCCGCAGCAGAGCCCGTTCGTGTGCACCACCGAGGCGAACGGTCTCGGCCCGCCGGGGGACGACTGCTGGGCCCAGACCCGGGTGCGGTGGGTGTACCGGACCGGCGACGGACGCACCGTCGACCTCCCCGACCCCGCCCAGCTCCCCGCCGACGCCGCCACCGTCGAGCGCGACGGCCGGGCGGTCCCGTTCGTCGTCCGTCTCGAGACGGGCGTGTTCAACCGCTCCGTCACCACCTTCGCCACCCTCGACCCGCGGCCGGGCCCCGTCGCGGGCACCGTGCCGGGGCCCACCCCGGCGCGGGTGTGGGACGACTCGGGTTGGAACGGGCGTCTCGTCATGAAGTTCGGGGGCGGGTGCGGGGCCACCTTCAGCCAGGGCGACAAGGGGGGAGCCGTCGACCTCGGTCTGCTCGCCGAGGGCTACGCCGTCGTCACCTCGACGCTCACCACCTTCCAGACCGCCTGCAACGACACGGTGTCCGCCGAGACGGTGTCGATGGCCAAGGAGCACTTCTCGGAGGCGTACGGCCTGCCCCGCTTCACGATCGGTTCCGGCGGCTCGGGCGGGGCCATCCAACAGCTCCTCGTCGCCCAGAACTACCCAGGCCTCCTCGACGCCGTCGCCCCGGCCATCCCGTTCCCCGATGCGGTCAGCATCGCCGGGGGCGTCGCCGACTGCGGGCTCCTCGCCCGGTGGTTCGACGACCCGGCCGGCGGCGCGGAGCTCACCGACGACCAGCGCCTGGCCGTCACGGGGTTCGCCAGCCCCGTCACCTGCGCGATCTGGCAGGCCACCTACCTCCCCAACATCGACCCGGCGGTCGGCTGCGCCCCCGAGCTGGTCGACTCGGGCCAGGTGTACGACCCCGTCACGAACCCCCGCGGCGCCCGCTGCACCATGCAGGACTCCAACGTCAACCAGATGGGCACCGATCCCGAGACCGGCTTCGCCCTCCGCCCGCTCGACAACACCGGCGTGCAGTACGGGCTCGACGCGCTCGAACAGGGGCTGCTGTCGGTCGACGAGTTCCTCGACCTGAACGAGGGGATCGGCGGCTACGACATCGACGGTGGATGGCAGCCCGAACGCATGCGAGCCGAGGACGAGGTCCTCGAGGCCGCCTACGCCCGCGGTCGACTGACCGCCGGTGCGGCGGTCGCCGAGACGGGAGCGGGCACCGTCGACGGCGCCGGCGGGCTGACCGGGGTCCCGGTGCTGTTGGTCAACGTCTACAGCGATCCCGTCGGCGACATCCACGACCGCCAGCGCGCCTTCGCCATCCGCGACCGGCTCCGCCTCCCCGACGGCTCGGCGAACCCCAACGTGGTGATCTGGACCGAAGGCGGGGCGGTCGACGTCGCCTCGTTGATCACCCGGCTCTCCGGCGACACCGACCTCACCGTCGCCACCACCCAGGTCCTCGACCGCTGGCTCACCGCCGCCGACCTACCCGGCACCTCCGCCGGCCCGAACGGCGCCGCCGAACCCGCCGTGGCCGCCGAGCGCCTCACCGCGACCCGGCCCGCCGACGCCGTCGACCGGTGCGTGCTGCCCGACGCCACGGTCGTCGAGGGACCCGACGCCTCCGCCCCCGGTGGGGCGTGCGAGACCGCCTACCCCACCCACGCCGATCCCCGCCGCGCCGCCGGGGCACCGCTCGCCGGGACGACCATCGCCTGCGCGCTCGTCCCCACCGATCCGACCGCCTACCCCGTCGAGCTCACGCCCGCCCAGGTCGAGCGACTCCGCCGGGTGTTCCCCGACGGGGTGTGCGACTGGGACCGGCCCGGTCGGGGACAGGTGGCCCTCGACGGCACCTGGTCGACCTACGGCTGAGCGGGCCCTGCGCGGGGCGGGCTGGTGACCGGCGGACGCGGCCGGGCCCGGGCCTAGTCTCGGTTCATGGAGCGCACGCTGTTCGACGCCGACCACGAGCTGTTCCGGGAGTCGTTCCGGGCGTTCGTGGCCAAGGAGATCTCACCGCACACCGAGGAGTGGGACGCCGCCGGGATCGTCGACCGCTCGTTGTTCACCGCCGCCGGCGCCCACGGGTTCCTGGCCATGGCCGCGCCCGAGGAGTACGGGGGCGGCGGGGTCGACGACTACCGCTACAACCAGGTCATCGGCGAGGAGATGGCCTACGCCGGGGTCGGCGGGGCCGGGCTGGGCATCACGCTCCACAACGACATCTGCCTCCCGTACTTCCTCACCCTCACCAGCGACGAACAGAAGGCCCGCTGGCTGCCGGGCATCGCGTCGGGCGAGCTGATCACCGCGGTGGCCATGACCGAACCGGCCATCGGCTCCGACCTCGCCTCGATGACCACCAGCGCCATCCGCGACGGCGACGACTACGTGGTGAACGGCTCCAAGACCTTCATCACCAACGGCATCAACGCCGACCTCGTGATCACCGCCGTCAAGACCGACCCGTCGCTGCGCCACAAGGGGATGAGCCTCGTGGTGCTCGAGCGGGGCATGCCGGGCTTCGAGCGGGGCCGGAACCTCGAGAAGGTCGGACTGCACTCCCAGGACACCGCCGAGCTGTTCTTCACCGACGTCCGCGTCCCGGCGGCCAACCTGCTCGGCACCGAGGGGATGGGCTTCGTCCACCTCGTGGAGAACCTCGCCCAGGAGCGGCTGTCGATCGCGGTGGGGGCCGTCGCCGCGGCCCGCCAGGCGCTGCGCTGGACCGTCGAGTACACGAGCGGGCGCCACGCCTTCGGCCAGCCGGTGGCGAGCTTCCAGAACAGCCGCTTCGAGCTCGCCGACATGGCCACCGAGATCCAGATCGGGGAAGTGTTCGTCGACCGGTGCGTCGAGGCGCTCGTCGCCGGGGCCCTCACCGTCGAAGAAGCGGCGATGGCCAAGTTCTGGACCACCGAGCTGCAGAAGCGGGTGGTCGACCGGTGCGTCCAGCTCCACGGCGGGTACGGCTACATGCTCGAGTACCCCATCGCTCGGGCCTACCTCGACGCCCGCATCCAGACGATCTACGGCGGCACCACCGAGATCATGAAGGAGATCATCGGCCGCTCCCTCGGCGCCTGAGCGACCGCGCGCCCGCCCCGGTCCGGCGTCGCGCGTCCGGCGTCCCCCGACGGTCAGCGGTCGGCGGCGAGGCGGGCGACGACGTCGAGGGCGTCGGGCACGGCCAGCGACGACGGGCTGGCCACGTCGGCCACGGCACGGCCCTGGAGGATCCGCTTCACCGGGATCTCGAGCTTCTTGCCCGAGTGGGTGCGGGGGACGACGGGCACGGCATGGATCTCGTCGGGCACGTGACGCGGCGACAGCTGGGTGCGGAGTGCATCGCGCACCGCCGTCGCCACCTCGGCGGTGAGCGGCGTGTCGGGAGGGTCGAGGACGAGGAGCAGGACCAGCGTCCCGGCACCACCCTCCTCGTCGAGGTGGACGATCAGGCTGTCGGCGACCTGCGGCAGCGACTCGACCACGGCGTAGAACTCGCTGGTGCCGAGGCGCACCCCACCCCGGTTGAGGGTGGCGTCGGAGCGCCCGGTGATCACGCACGTCCCCCGCTCGGTGATCGTCAGCCAGTCGCCGTGGCACCACACCCCCGGGAAGGCGGCGAAGTAGGCGTCGTGGAAGCGGCGGCCGTCGGGGTCGTTCCAGAAGCCGACGGGCATGGACGGCATGGGTGCGGTGACGACCAGCTCGCCCTCGGACCCCACGACGCTCTCCCCGTCGGGGCCGAACGCCTCGACCGCGGCGCCGAGCAGGCGGCAGCTCATCTCGCCCGCCACCACGGGGAGCGTGGGCGCACCCCCGACGAACGCCGTGCACACGTCGGTGCCACCGCTGATCGAGTTCAGGTACACGTCGGGGAAGTGGCGGTGGACCCACCGGTAGCCCGACGCGGGCAACGGCGCCCCCGTCGAGCCGATCGAGCGCAGTCCCGGGGCCAGCGCCTCCGGCCGGACGCCGGCCTTCTCGCAGGCCTGGAGGAACGGCGCGCTCACCCCCAACACCGTCGTGTCCGTGGCACCCGCGACCCGCCAGAGCTCGCCCAGGTCGGGGTGGCCGGGGTCGCCGTCGAACAGCACCAGCGCCGATCCGAGCGCCAGGGCCGAGACCAGGTAGTTCCACATCATCCAGCCCGTCGTGGTGAACCAGAAGAAGCGGTCGTCGGGCCCGAGGTCCTGGTGGAGCCCCAGGGCCTTGAGGTGCTCGAGGAGGATCCCGCCGTGGCGGTGCACGATCGCCTTCGGCAGACCCGTCGTTCCCGACGAGAAGAGCACGTAGAGGGGATGGTCGAAGGCGACGTCGTCGAAGGACAACGGGGCGGGCCGGGAGACCAGCTCGTCCCACCCGACCACCTCGGGAACGGCGGGACCGCCGTAGGCGACCTCGACCACGTGGGCCAGCGTCGGGAGACCGGCGCGGATCTCGGCCACCTCACCCGACCGGTCGACGTCCTTCGCCCCGTACCGGTAGCCGCCCACGGTGAAGAGCACGACGGGGTCGAGCTGACCGAAGCGGTCGAGCACGCTGCGCGGCCCGAACTCCGGTGGGCACGACGCCCACACCGCGCCCAGGCTCGCCGTGGCCAGGAAGGCGACCAGCGCCTCGGGGATGTTGGGCAGGTAGGCGACGACCCGGTCGCCCTCGCCGACGCCGAGGCGGAGGAGCCCGGCCCGGCAGCCTGCGACGGCGTCGCGGAGCTCGTCGCGGCTCATCTGGCGATCACCGCGGGTCTGGGAGCGGGCCACGACCGCCGCCTCGTCGCCGCCGACCCGCAGCAGGCGCTCCGCGTAGTTCAGGGTCGCCCCGGGGAACCACACCGTGTCGGCCATCGACGAACCTCGCTCCACCGCCACCGTCGGGGTCCGGTCCGACACCTCGAAGAACTCCCAGATCGACGACCAGAACCCGCCGAGGTCCTCGACCGACCACCGCCACAGCTCGTCGTAGGTGTCGAACGCCGTGCCCCGCTCGGCGGCCAGCCACCCCACGAACCGGGCCATGGTCGTGGCCGCCGCCGCGTCCGGAGAGGGCGCCCAGAGGACGTCGGGACGATCACCACCGTCACCCATCCCGCCCCCCCTTGCCGTCCGGACCGCTGCGGAGGGACGACCGTAGCGCCGGGGCGGTGCACCGGTCCCGACGCCGCGGCCCGGTAACCTCTCGCCCTGCGGCAGATCCCCCCGAGTGCCGGCGGACAGCGTGTGAACACCACCGAGACGACAGCGCTCGCGCCCGACGCGAGCCCCGAGAGCCCACGGCGCCGACCGTGGGTGGCCTGGTCCCTGCTGGCCGTCGCCGTGGCGGCCGTCGCCCTCCCGGTGGTCCTCGTCGGCACCGCCGCCCTCGGTGACGTGTGGCGCCCGAGCGGCGACTGGGCGGTGCTCGCCCTGCGGGTGAGCGACGTCGGCAACGGCTCACCGCTGGTCGGGCCCTACTCCCGCTACGGCTGGAACCACCCCGGCCCGATGCTCTACTGGGCCCTGGCGGGGCCGTACCACCTGCTCGGACGTGAGCCGGTCGACCTCCTGTTCGGCACCGCGCTGCTCAACGCGCTGGCCTTCGCCGGCACGCTCGGCCTGGCCTGGCGACGGGGCCGCCTCCCCCTCGTCCTGCTCACCGGGGCCACCCTGGCGCTGCTCAGCCAGGGCCTGGGTCCCGAGGTGCTCCGCGACCCGTGGAACCCCTACATCACCCTCGCCCCGGTGGCGCTGTTCGCCTTCCTGATGTGGTCGGTGGCCGACGGCGAGCGCTGGCCCGTCCCGATCGCGGCGGTGGTCGGCTCCTTCCTGGTGCAGAGCCACGTGGGCTACGCGGTGCTGGTGATCGCCATGGTCACCACCACCGTCGCCATCGTCGTGCTCGCCCGGCGCGGCGCGAACCCCGAACCACCGTCCGACCGCCTCCGCCACCGCCGCCGACGGACCGGCCTGGTGCTCGCCACCGCCGTCGCGCTCGGCGTCTGCTGGGGACCGGTCCTCGTCGACCAGGTGGCGGGCAGCGGGAACCTGACCGCCATGGTCGAGTACTTCGCCGGCGGCGACGAGACGACGGTCGGCGTGCCCGACGCCGTGGGTCTCGCGGCCCGCAACCTCACCGTGCCCGACGCGCCGTGGCTCGGCGGCGATGAACCCACGGTTCCCGACGGGGGTGGCCTCGCTCCCGCGTCGGCGACCGGTCTCCTGCCCCCGGTCGTGGCCTTCGGTCTGGCCCTCGAGGCGGCGAGGCGTGCCGGAGCGGGCAGCGCGGTGCGCTTCCAGATCCTCGTCGGCGTCTCCGTGCTCGCCGGGATCGTCGCCACGTCGCGCATCACCGGCGAGCCCTACAGCTACCTCCTGCGGTGGTGGTGGGTGGTCGCCGCGCTGTTCTGGCTGTCGATCGCCTGGAGCGCCGGCAACGCCGCGGCCCGCTGGATCGCGCTGCCGCGGACCGCGAACCGCGCCGTGACGTGGTCGGCGACCGCACTGGCCGTCGCCCTCCTCGTCAACACGGGCGCCACGACGGCCCGAGCCGGGTCGAGCGCCGACGTCCCCGACGGCTCGCTCACCGCCATCCTCGGTGAGCTCGTCGAGCCCACCGTCGGCGCCCTCGCCGGGCGGGGGCCGCTGCTGGTCCGCGCCACCGGATCGGTGTGGGGCACCGCCGGGGACGGCATCCGCCTCGAGCTCGAACGGGCCGGCATCCCGGTGGTGGCCGACCCCGACGACGCCTACCGCCTCGGCCCCCAACGCAGCGCCGAGGAGCGGCCGGCGGCGCACACCCTCTGGGTGGTGAGCGCCGACGCCGCCACCGCCTGGCAGGCCCGTCCCGAGATGGAGCTCGTGGCGGCCTGGGATCCGGTCGACCCGCTCACCAGGGCCCGCTACCTCGTCGCCGTCGACTCCCTGCAGCGCCAACTCATCGCCGCCGGCGAGTTCGACCTGGCCGTGAACCTGGCGATGGGGGGCGACACGAGGCTGGCGCCCGAGGTGCCCGGCGTGGACGTCGAGCTCCTCGCCCAGGTGGAGGAGATCCGGCGCAAGGGCGACCCGATCGCGCTCTTCCTCGGCCCCCCGGTCTGACGGGTCCGGTCGGACCGGTCCGGTCAGAAGACCGTGATGGTGATCTGGCCGTCGGGGTGCACCGTGCAGGCGCCGGCGTAGACCCCCCGGGTGGAGAAGGTGTGGCGCAGCGTCTCGCCGGCCCGGACCACGAACGGTCCCACCTCCTGGGTCTCGACGTCCTGGTTCTCGATCACCAGCTCGGTCCCGACGGGGACCTGGAGGTCCGCCGGGATCAGCTCCACCGGTTCGCCCGCCGCGACCCGCGCCGAAGTGCCCGCCGGCACGACCACCGAGTAGGCCTCGGGCTCGGGCGCGGCGGCGTCGCCCCCTCCCCCGGCCACCATCACCGCCACCAGGGCACCCAGGGCGAGCGCCAACACCACCAGGCCGGCCGCACCGACGGGCCCCGGCCTCCTGCGCCCGCCCCTGGCGCCCCGGCCGGGGTGCTGCTCGGGGGTCTGCATGACGGTCACGACCCCGCGGCGTCGGCCGAGCCGTCGGACGCGCCGGCGAGCAGGATCGCCAGGTCGTGGGCCATGTCCTCCGGCGGCGTGCCGAAGGTCCACTCGACGAGCACCTGGCCCCCCTCGTCGACGACGTAGGTGATCGCAGTGTGGGAGACCTCGGGGGTGCCGTCGGCGCCGACCGTCACCGCCGAGCTGGCCCCGAACGCGTCCTCGACGGCCCCGAGCTCGGCAGGGTCGTCGGTGCGCAGAGCGTGCCAGCGGTCGCTGAAGGCACCGAGGTAGCCGGCCAGCTTGTCCGGGGTGTCCCGGGCCGGGTCGACGGTGACCATGGCGAGCGGGAGGTCGGCCGCTGCCTCGCCCACCTGCTCCCGGGCGGTGCGCAGATCGGCGAGCGTGGTGGGGCACACGTCGGGGCACGACGTGAAGCCGAAGTAGACGAGGAGGAGGCCGCCGGGCCGCGCCCGCATGGCGAGGCGCCCGTCGGCGGCGGGCGGCGTGGCGGGGTCGGTGGCGGCCTCGGGCACGGCGACGTCACCGACCTCGAGCGGCACGTCCCGCACGATGCCGCGCAGCGCCGGGGCGACCGCCGTCGACGGACCGGACGAGGCCCCACAACCGAGGAGCAGGAACAGCATCGCCGCCACGGTGGCGCCCGTCGCGATCCTCGTCGTGCTCATCGGCCTCCAGTCAACCGCTGATCGTGCACCGGCCGGCCGGTCCGCGGTCCCGAGGCGAACGGGCCGTTGGTCCCGATCGCCCCTCCCCGCCGTGCGGGCGCTCGACCGGTCGGGACCGGGATCGCACGAGGTGCCGCCCGGCTCAGTGGTTGAACTCCACCCTCGGAAGGGTGCGATCGAGCCACCCCGGCAGCCACCAGTTGCGCTCGCCGAGCAGACCCATGATCGACGGGACGAGCATCATCCGCACGACGGTGGCGTCGAGGAACACCGCCACGGCGAGGGTGATGCCCAGCTCCGTCGGGGGGATGGGGCCCGTCACGCCGAAGGCGATGAAGACGACGATCATGATGGCGGCGGCGTTGGTGATCGGCCGCCCCGTGCGGGCGATGCCCTCCCGGATCGCCCGCTGGGTGTCACCGGTCGCCTGGTAGCGCTCCCGGATCGCGGCGAGAAGGAAGAGCTGGTAGTCCATCGAGAGGCCGAACAGCAGGGCGAAGAAGAACAGCGGCGCCCACGCGTCGACGAAGCCCTGGTGCTCGATGCCGATAAGGCTCGCACCCCAGCCGTTCTGGAACACCAGCGTGGCGAACCCGAAGCTGGCGGCGACGCTGATGAGGTTGAGGGCCACGGAGAACAGCGCCACGGTCAGGCTCCGGAACACGACGAGGAGCAGCACGAACGCCACGAGCATGATCATGGCGATGGCCAACGGCGCCTTCCCGGTGAGCACCTTCGTCAGGTCGTGGTTCTGCGCCGCCGGCCCCCCGACCTCGGCGTCGGGCACCGCGTCACCGATGCTCGCCCGAAGGCGCCCGACGGTGTCGGAGGTGGCCGAGTCGTCGACCGCGGTCGCCGAGGTCACCCGCACGACCGTCCGGCCGGAGGGGGCCGGTTCGGCCACCACCCGTGCGTCGACCACGTTGGGATCGGCGACGGCCAGGTCGACGACCTGTTGAGCGTCGGCCACGGGGACGGTGACGAAGATCGGGGCCGCCGCTCCGGGGCCGTAGGACTCGACCAGCAGCTCGTAGCCGTCGCGGCTGGTGCGCCCCTCGTCCACGACCCGGGCCCCGGGCATGCCGAGCTGCATGCCGAGCGCAGGGGCGGCGAGGAGGAAGAGCAGGGCCAGCCCGACGGCGAGCGTGCGGCCAGGGTGGCGGAGGGCGAGCCCGGTCCAGCGCGCCCACCGACCCTCGGCGGCGCGGTCGGGGTCCTTCTCCTTCGACACCAGCACCCGGTCGCCGAGGGCGACGAGCACGGCCGGCAGCAGCGTGAGCGACGCGAGCGCGGTGGCGCTCACCGAGAGGATCATGCCCAGCGCCATCGAACGGAACACCATGACCGGCACGACGAACACCGCGGCGAGGGAGAGCACGACGGTGAGGGCCGAGAGGAACACCGCCTTGCCCGCCGTGCCGAGGGTGTTGACCATGGCCGGAAGGGGCTCGTGCCCGTCCTCGCGCTCCTCGCGGTAGCGCGACACGATGAACAGCGAGTAGTCGATGCCGACGGCCAGCCCGATCATCATCGAGAAGTTCATCGACCACACCGACAGCGGCGAGGCCAGCCCCAGGAGGTGCAGCACGGCGAAGCCGACGGCGATGCCGGCGATGGCCAACACGAGCGGGATGCCGGCGGCGACGGCCGAACCGAAGGCCACCAACAGCAAGACGATGGTCGGCAGGGCCGAGAGGAGCTCGGCCTTGTGCAGCGCCTCCTCGTTCGACGCGTTGAAGTCGCTCCAGACGGGCCACTCACCCGTCACCTCGAGCTGCGCCCCCTCGGGCGGCTCGAGCTCGCCGACGAAGCTCATGACCTCGGCGGCGGACTCGGGGAGGTCGGCGTCCTCGGCCGCCTCGAGCGCCACCGGGATGAGGGCCGTGCGCCCGTCGGGGGCGAGGAGGCCGCTCTCGGCGGGCACCGCCAACGGGTCGACCACGCCGGTGCTGCCCGGTGCGTCCTGGAGAGCAGCCACCACCTCGGCGAGGCCGGACGGGTCCTCGGCGATGGCGACGTCCTGTCGGTACACGACGTAGGCCGCCTCTGCGCCGAGCTGGGGGAAGTCGCGCCGGAGCTCGTCGCGGACCTCGACCGACGTCGTGCCGCCCGCCTCCCAACCGGCGCCCGAGAGCGAGCCGGTGAGGGTCAGGGCGAGGGGGGCGGCGATCACGACGACTGCCAGCCACACCCACAGGACGCGCCGCCGACGGGTGACGGCCACCCGGGCCAGACGGGAGAACAGCGGCTCCTTGCGGTCGGGCCCGTCGGGGGACGAGCCGTCCGGGGACGGGTCGGCGTGGTCGGGTCGTGCGTCCTGGAGCGTCATGTCGTCCTCTCGTCGGGCAAGCCGATCGGGGTGCACCGTTCTTGGTACCCCCCGGGGTATGCTCACCCTACCCCCCCGGGTATCTGACGGCAACACTGCCGACACAACCCCCGGGTGGTGCCCGGGCGAGCAGAGAAGGGACCTTGGCCCCTTACGGATCTACCCCCTGGGGTATTCACTGAAAGAGAACAGACAGGTGTTCGGCGTAGCGGCGCCGAGGCCTGCGACGAGCACACTCGAAGAAAGGGTCGCTCCATGGCTGGTCACACGCGCACGACGAGAGGCAGGAGGCGCTGGGCACTCCCCGTCGTCGCCGGCGCTCTCACCCTCATCCTCGGGATCGGGCCGGCCGGCGCCGCCCTCCCGACGGGACCATCGACCGAGCACACCGCCGGCGCCCAGGAGGGAGCCCGCGAGCTCGTGGCGATGACCCCCGACGGCACCCGGGAGGTGTACGTCGGCCGGGGCACCGCCCAGGGTGTCTGGTTCACCGACCGCGCCCTCGGCCAGTCCTGGCAGCTCACCCAGGGAAGTCACTTCAACCCGGCCATCAGCGGCGACGGCAACACCATCGCCTACGTGGTGTACGGCTCGACGCGGTCCGTCTACGTGATGGACGTCACCGATCCGGCGAACCCCGGTCCCGCCGTGTTGGCGAGCAAGTCGACGACCGGTCAGTCGTCCAACGGCCTGAGCGACTTCCCGTCGCTCAACGCCGATGGCACCGTCCTCGCGTTCCAGTCGACCGCCACCAACCTCGACCCGCTCGTCCCACCGCCGTCCAGCGGCGGCCCCACCAAGGTCTACGTCCGTGACCTCGAGGACAACCTGATCGACGGGACCACCGAGATGGTGAGCGTCGACAACTCCGGAGCTGCCCAGGCCGGCAACGCGACCAAGCCGGACCTCTCCGATGACGGGACCATGGTCGCGTTCGCATCGGAAGCCGACCTCGCCGGCCCGCCCGCCGGCACCCTCGCGGCCCTGGCCGCCACCCCGGCCGCCCCCGGTGGCGGCGGTGGTGGAGGCGGCGGCGGTGGCGGCGGCGGCGGCGGTGATGAAGGCGAAGAGGAGACCACGACCGTGACCCAGGTCTGGGTTCGTGACCGCTCCGCCGACACCACCACGATCGTGAGCACCGACAGCGACGGTGTGCCCGGCAACGCCGGCAGCGCCCTCGTGTACGGCCCCACCATCTCGGCCGACGGCACCGTCGTGGCGTTCGAGTCCGACGCCACCAACCTGGTGGCCGGCGACACCAACGCCCGCACCGACGCCTTCCACAAGGACATGGGCTCCGGGGACACCACCCGGGTGAGCGAACGCACCCCGTTCGACGAGTTCGGCGCGTTCCACGCCGTCACCCCTGACCGGGTGCTCGACACCCGTGATCCCCTCGACCCCATGGGCCCCGGTGAGACCATCACCGTGCCCGTCGCCGGTCTCGGCGACGTCCCCGCCGACGCCGTCGCCGTGGCCGTGAACGTGACCGTCACGTCACCGACCGCCGAAGGCTGGCTGACCGTCTGGCCGGCAGGCGACTCGATGCCTCCCACCTCCACCATCAACTTCGTCCCCGGGCAGACCGTCGCCAACGCCGCGACGCTGCGGCTCGGTGTCGACGGTGAGGTGTCGATCAACAACTCGGCCGGCTCGACCCACGTCGTGGTCGACGTGGCCGGCTGGTACGACGACGCCCAGCTGAGCACGGGTGGCGGCTTCGTGTCGATGCCCCCCGTCCGGGCCCTGGACACCCGCACGATCGCCGACCCGGTCGGTCCCGGCGAGACCGTCGACCTCCCGGTCGCCGGAAGCTTCGGCGTGCCGAGCGACGCCACCGCAGTGGCGCTCTCCGTCACCGTCGACGCCCCGACCGCCGAGAGCTGGCTGACGGTGTGGCCGACCGGTGACACCCAGCCCCTGGCCTCCACGCTCAACTTCACCCCGGGCGCAGTGGTGGCCAACAACGCCGTAGTCGGTGTCGGCACCGACGGCAGCGTGAGCATCCGCAACGCCTTCGGCACGACGCAACTCATCGTCGACGTCGTCGGCTGGTTCGATGCCGAGCTGCCCAACGGCGGCTTCACGTCGCTGGCGCCGGCCCGGCTGTTCGACAGCCGTTCGTCGAGCGCGGTGACCAGCGCGACTCCGAAGGAGCTGACGGTCATCGGCACCGGCGGGGTGCCCGCCATGGGCGTCACCGCCGTGGCCCTCAACGTCACGGTCACCTCACCGAGCGCCGCCGGATGGCTGACGGTGTTCCCGACGGGCACACCCAAGCCTCTGGCCTCGAACCTCAACTTCGTCGCCAATCAGACGGTGGCCGTGCAGGTGCTCGCCCAGGTGGGCGCCGATGGGAAGATCACTCTCGCCGCCGACCCGGCGGTGACCACCCACCTCGTGGTCGACGTCGTCGGCTGGTACTCCGGTGTCCAGGTCGCCGAGGGTGGCCTGGGGGCCGTGGTGAGCGGTGACGGAGCCCACGTCGGGTTCGAGTCGCTGTCCTCCACGCTCACCGACGGCGACGTGAACGGCGTGCTCGACGCCTTCATCCGGGACCTGAGCCCCGCCGTCACCGAACGGGTCAGCGTCGTCGACGAGACCCTCGGCGGCACGGAGGCCACCGGCACCCGGACCGACGGCAACACCGGCGAGACCGTTCCCCAGAAGAACGGCACGGACGTCGCCGTCAGCGGCGACGGCTCGGTGGTGGCCTTCACCTCGAACGGGAACCTCACGAACGACCGCACCGAGAGCGAGGAGACGCCGGGCGCGATCAGCACCGAGCCCAGCATCTTCACCCGCACCCGGGCGCCGTTCGTCTGACACGGGGGGGCGGCGCCGTCGGGGCGCCGCCCCGTC
>JALOLR010000025.1 GCA_025455885.1 Acidimicrobiales bacterium | reverse complement strand
CCCGTCCCGCCGTCGGCGACCGGTTCGGCGCGTGACCGGGACCGGAGGAGGACGACGTCCGCCCCGCCGCAGCGGCCCGCAGGGTGGTGGCGGTCGCAAGCAAGCCGGCGTCGAGGCCCGACGCCTGGCCGTCGAGGCGCTGGTGCGCATCGACACGGAGGGCGCCTACGCCAATCTCCTGCTGCCCACGCTCCTCGAGCGGACCTCGCTCGACCGCCGTGACCGCGGGTTCGTCACCGAGCTGGTCTACGGCGTGACCCGTGGGCGACGGTCCTGTGACTGGCTCGTCGATCGCTTCCTCCCGGATCCCGACCGCATCGACCCGACGGCGCGGGCCTGGCTGCGGTTGGGGGCGTTCCAGCTCGCGTTCCTCGACACGCCGGCTCACGCCGCGGTGGGTGCCACCGTCGAGTCCGCACCCGGCAAGCTCAAGGGCCTGCTCAACGCCGTGCTGCGCAAGGTGGCCGCCGGCCTGCCAGTGACGTGGCCCGATGAGGCGACCAGGCTCAGCCAGCCCGACTGGATCATTCGCCGGCTCACCGGGGATCTCGGGGAGAGCGAGGCGGTGGCTGCGCTCGAGGTGATGAACCGATCGCCGTCGGTCACGACACGAGACGACGGCTACGTGCAGGACCAGGCGTCGCAGTGGGTCGCCGACGCGGTCGGCGCCGCGCCCGGTGAGCTGGTGCTCGACATGTGCGCCGCCCCGGGTGGCAAGGCCACGGCCATGGCCGGCGCCGGCGCGACGGTGGTGGCCGCCGACGCCCGGGCGGGCCGCCTGGGCCTCGTTGCCGCCAACGCGGCGCGGCTCGGCCTCGACGACGGTCGCCTCGTGACGATCGCCGCCGACGGCACCCGTCCGCCGTTCCGCCCCGCCGCGTTCGACAAGGTCCTCCTCGACGCGCCCTGCTCCGGGCTCGGGGCGCTTCGCCGTCGCCCCGACGCCCGATGGCGCATCGCCGAGACCGACGTCGAGGTCCTGGCGGCGTTGCAGATCGACCTCGTCGAGGCGGCCCAGGCCCTCGTCCGCCCCCCCGCGCCGTCGACGACCATCTCGCCCGCACCCACCCCGAGCTCGTCGCCCTCCCCCCGCCGGGTCGCCCCTGGCACCCGCTCGGGCGGGGAGCGCTGCTGCTGCCCCAGGCGGCCGACACCGACGGCATGTACCTCCTGCGGCTCCGGGTGCCCGACCGGCCCGAGCCCGCGGCGACCGGTCGTCCCGAGGGCCGGGCAGACTCCTGGTCATGACCGATCACGCCGCCACGACCACTCCTGCGGAAGGCCTGCGAGCCAAGGTCCTCACCGTGTCCGATGGGGTGGCCGCCGGTACCCGTGACGACCGCTCGGGGCGGGCGCTCGTCGAGCGGCTCACCACCGAGGGCTTCGAGGTCGTCGAGCACCGTGTGGTCAGCGACGGGCGCCAGGACGTCGGCGAGGCGCTGGTCGAGATGGCGGAGGGGTTCCTCGGCGTGGTCGTCACCACCGGCGGCACCGGCTTCGGGCCCCGCGACCTCACGCCGGAGGGCACCCGGGTGGTGCTCGACCGGGAGGCGCCGGGGCTGGCCGAGGCCATGCGTCTGGTCAACCCCCTCGGACGCCTGTCGAGGGGGGTGGCCGGGACCCGGGGCTCGTGCCTCGTGCTCAACGCACCGGGCTCGACCAGCGGTGCCGTCGAGTGCCTCGAGGCGGTCATCGACGTCGTCCCCCACGCCGTGCGCCTCCTCGCCGGCGACTGAGCAGCCGTCCGGCCGGGAGGTCGGTGGCCGGTCGACTCGGGTACGATCGACGGCTCTCGCGACCGTCCGGTCGTGCCGACGTCCAGCGAGCACCCGTGAGCCCAGCACCCGACGACGAGGCCCGCATGGCCCAGGCCGTCGCCGCCGCGTCCACGGTGCGCCGCCGGGTGGCCCCGCGGCCCTGGGTGGGGGCGGTCGTCGTGCCCGCCGACGAGCCTGATCACCCCGGGTTCGTGGCCGCCACGTCGGGCCGCTCCGGGCCTCATGCCGAGACCAGGGCCCTCGCCGAGGCCGGGGAACGGGCCATCGGCGCCACCCTTCACGTCACCCTCGAGCCCTGCGCCCACCACGGGGCCACCCCGCCGTGCGCCGACGCGGTGGTGGCGGCGGGCATCGCCAGGGTCGTCGTCGCCGTCGCCGACCCCGATGCCCGAGTCGCCGGTGAGGGCATCGACCGCCTCCGTGCCGCCGGGATCGAGGTCGTGGTCGGGGTCGGGTCCGCCGCCGTCGAGGAGCAGTTGGCCCCCTACCTGCACCATCGCCGCACGGGGCGGCCCTACGTGGTGCTCAAGCTGGCCGCCACCGCCGACGGTGCCACCGCCGCCCCGGACGGGTCGTCGCAGTGGATCACCGGCCCCGAGGCCCGCCTCGACGCCCACCGCCTCCGCGCCGACAGCGACGCCATCCTGGTGGGTTCGGGCACCGTCCGCGCCGACGACCCCGCCCTCACGGTCCGACTGCCCGACGACGAGCGGCACCCCGACGACACCGAGCCCCTCCGGGTGGTGCTCGGCCGGGCGCCGGACACGGCGGCGATGCGACCGTGCCTCGAGCTCGACGGCCCCCTCGGCGAGGTGCTCGACGAGCTCGGGGCCCGAGGGGTGCTCCAGCTCCTCGTCGAAGGCGGTGCGGGGGTGGCCCACGCCGTCCACGTCGCCGGGCTCGTCGACCGCTACGTGCTCTACACGGCGCCCGCCCTCCTCGGCGGCGACGACGCCCGGGGCCTCTTCGCGGGCCCGGGCGCGCCGACCCTCGCCGACGCGTGGCGGGGCCGGTTTGTGGACGTGCGGCGGCTGGGCGACGATCTGCGTCTCGATCTGAAGGGATCCTGAGCTCGTGTTCACCGGCATCGTCGAGGAGTTGGGCACCGTCGCACACCGCGACGGTGCGCGTCTGCGCATCAACGCCCGCACCGTGCTCGACGGCGCCGGCCTCGGCGACTCCACCGCCGTGAACGGCTGCTGCCTCACCGTCGTGGCCCTCGGCGACGGCTGGTGGGAGGCCGACGTGAGCGACGAGACCTACCTACGCACCAACCTGGGCGACCTCGTCCCCGGTGACCCCGTGAACCTCGAGCGCCCCGTGCGGCTCCAGGACCGCCTCGGCGGCCACCTCGTGCAGGGCCACGTCGACGGTGTGGGCGAGATCGTCGACCCCGTGCCCGACCTGCGGGTCCGGATCCCGTCGGCCCTGCTGCGCTACGTCGTCGAGAAGGGCTCGGTGACCGTCGACGGCATCTCCCTCACCGTCGTCGAGCCGCTCGACGACGGCTTCACGGTGGCGGTCATCCCGCACACCTCCGCGGTGACCACCCTCGGATCCAAGGGCCCCGGGGACCGGGTCAACCTCGAGGTCGACGTCATCGCCAAGTACACCGAGCGCCTGATCGAGGGCCAGCTCGCGGCGCTCGCCGGGAACGCGAACGCCACCACCACCCAGGCCGAGGAGGCCCGATGAACCCCCCGTCCCGCTCGGAGTGGGCCGAGCACTTCGCCACGATCCCCGAGGCCGTCGCGGCCATCGGCCGTGGCGAGATCGTCGTGGTCGTCGACGACGAGGACCGCGAGAACGAGGGCGACCTCATCATGGCGTCCGAGGCGGCCACCGCCGAGACCATCGCCTTCTTCGTGCGCCACACGTCCGGGGTGATCTGCACCCCGCTCACCGGCGAGCGCCTCGACGAGCTCGACATCCCCCTCATGGTGCGCGACAACACCGAAGCCCAGCGCACCGCCTTCACGTACAGCGTCGATGCCCGCCACGGCACCTCGACCGGCATCTCCGCGGCCGACCGGGCGGCCACCATCCAGGCGCTCATCGACCCGGCCACCCGACCCGCCGACCTCGCCCGTCCCGGGCACATCTTCCCGCTGCGCTACGCCGACGGCGGCGTCCTGAAGCGGGCCGGGCACACCGAGGCGGCCGTCGACCTCGCCCGCATGGCGGGGCTCTACCCGTCGGGGGTGCTGTGCGAGATCGTGAACGACGACGGCACCATGGCCCGGGTGCCCGACCTCGTGAAGTTCTGCGAGGAGCACGGTCTGCTGCTCATCTCCATCGCCGAGCTGATCCGCTACCGCCGCCAGCACGAGAAGCTCGTCAAGCGGGTCGCCGAGGCCCGGATCCCGACCGACTGGGGCGACTTCACCTGCTACGTCTACGAGTCGGTGCTGGACGGCGAGCAGCACGTCGCAATGGTCAAGGGGGCGGTGCAGGGTCAGGACAACGTGCTCGTGCGGGTCCACTCCGAGTGCCTCACCGGCGACGTGTTCGGCTCGCTGCGCTGCGACTGCGGCATCCAGCTCGACCAGGCCATGAAGCGCATCGACGAGGAGGGCCTCGGCGTCGTCGTGTACCTCCGGGGCCACGAGGGCCGGGGCATCGGCATCGGCCACAAGATCCGCGCCTACTCGCTGCAGGACGAGGGCGCCGACACCGTCGAGGCCAACGTCGCCCTCGGGTTGCCCGTCGACAGCCGGGAGTACGGCATCGGGGCCCAGATCCTCGTCGACCTCGGCATCACGACGATGCGCTACATGACCAACAACCCGTCGAAGTACGGGGGGCTCGAGGGCTTCGGGCTCGACATCGTCGAGCGGGTACCGCTCGAGTCGATCCCCAACCCCGAGAACATCGACTACCTGCGCACCAAGCGCGAGAAGATGGGCCACATCCTCGACGGACTCGACTGAGCGGCGGCAAGGGGAGCGAACGATGTCCACGAACTTCAGGGCGGCCCGCTCCGTCACCGGCGAGGTCGACGGCACCGGTGTCCGCATCGGCCTGGTGTGCGGGCGCTTCAACGACCAGATCACCGCCCGCCTGCTGACGGGGGCCGAGAACGCACTGGCCGTGCACGGCGTGGCCGAGGACGACGTCACGCTGGTGTGGGTGCCCGGCGCCTACGAGATCCCGCTCGCCGCCAAGGCCCTCGTCGTCAACGGCCACGTCGACGCCGTGGTGTGCCTCGGGGCGGTCATCCGCGGCGAGACCTCGCACTACGACTTCGTGGCGGGGGAGTGCGCCCGGGGCATCCAGGACGTCCAGATCGCCACCGGCACCCCCGTGGTGTTCG
Organism: Acidimicrobiales bacterium; assembly: GCA_025455885.1. Classification (NCBI taxonomy): domain Bacteria; kingdom Bacillati; phylum Actinomycetota; class Acidimicrobiia; order Acidimicrobiales; species Acidimicrobiales bacterium. The sequence goes on along the minus strand of JALOLR010000025.1, from coordinate 21,217 downwards.
GGGTGCTGACCACCGAGAACCTCGACCAGGCCCTCGCCCGCTCGAGCGACGAGGACAACAAGGGTGAGGAGTCGGTGCGCACCGCCCTCGAGATGGTCAGCTTGCTGCGCCGCCTCGCCTGACGGCCCGGCGGGCGCGCCGGTCCGCGCCGGTCACACCGTCGTCCCGACCAGGTGGCCGATGGCCATGGTGAGCGCCATGGCCGCCCCACCTCCGACCACCACCCGTGCGGTGGGTCGCCACGGGCGGGCGCCGCCGAGCAGCGCGCCGGCGCTCCCGAGGACCGTGAGGGCCACGAGGGCGGCGACGACGATCACCGACATCTGCACCTCGGTACCCGTGAGGGCCGCGGCCGCCAGCGGCAGGCCGGCGCCGACGGCGAAGGCCGCCGCCGACGAGAGCGCCGCCTGCACCGGGCGGGCCCGGGTCTGCTCGGTGATCCCGAGCTCGGCGCTCAGGTGGGCGTTGAGAGCGTCGCGGTGGGTGAGCTCGGCGGCCACCTCCCTGGCGAGGCGGGGTGAGAGGCCCTTCTGTCGGTAGATGGCGGTCAGCTCGGCGAGCTCGCGCTCGGGCACGTTCTCGAGCTCCCAGCGCTCCTTGGCGATGTCGGAGCGCATCGTGTCGCGCTGGCTGCTGACCGAGACGTACTCCCCGAGCCCCATCGACAGCGCCCCTGCGACCAGCGCGGCCACGCCCGCGGTCAGCACCACGGTGCGCGACGAGTCGGCCGCCGCCACCCCCAGGATCAGGGCCGCCGTCGACACGATCCCGTCGTTGGCCCCCATCACCGAGGCCCGCAACCAGCCCGAACGGTGGCTGTAGTGCCGCTCGCCGTGCCCGAGCACCGGGCCCGGGCCGACACCTCGGTCGACGTCGGCGCCTTCGTGCGCGGGTCCGGTCGACGTGGCCATGACGTCATCGTACGGGCCGGTGCCGACCAAGTGGGCGGGACCGGGCAACCCCGGTCGGAGCCCTCCGGCGGCGCGTTAGCGTGAGCGCCATGCTGCGACTGGTCCTGCCGAAGGGCTCCCTCGAGAACGCCACCCTCGATCTCTTCGAGGCCGCCGACCTCAAGGTGGTGCGGAACTCCAACGTGCAGTACCAGGCCTCCATCGTCGATCCCCGCATCGACGAGGTGCGGATCCTGCGCCCCCAGGAGATCCCCCGTTACGTCGCCGAGGGCCTCTTCGACGTCGGGATCACCGGTCGGGACTGGGTGGAGGAGACCTCGAGCGAGGTCGAGTCGCTCGGCGAGCTCCGCTACTCGAAGGCCACCACCGACCCGGTCCGCATCATCGTGGCCGTCCCTCAGGACGCCCCGTGGGAGAGCGTGGCCGACCTCCCCAACGGGGTGCGGGTGTCGAGCGAGTACCCCGAGCTCACGCGACGGTTCTTCGCCGATCGTGGCATCGACGCCGACATCCGCCTCTCCTACGGGGCCACCGAGGCGAAGGTCCCGGACATCGTCGACTGCATCGTCGACATCACCGAGACCGGGCGGGCGCTGCGGGCCGCCGGCCTGAAGATCATCGACACGATCCTGGTGTCCTACACCGAGCTCATCGCCAACCCCGCCAGCCTCGCCAACCCGGACAAGGCGCATGCGATGCGCCAGATCCAGACCTTGCTCGAGGGCGTCCTCGAGGCGCGGGGCAAGGTGCTCGTCAAGCTCAACATCCCGGCCGACCGCCTCGGCGCGGTGATCGACCTCCTGCCCTCCATGAAGTCACCGACGGTGAACGAGCTGTACGGCGAGGCCGGGTACGCGGTCGAGACGGTCGTCGCCAAGGCGACCATCAACGTGTTGATCCCGGCGCTGTCCGACGCCGGCGCCACCGACATCATCGAGCTCCCGATCGCCAAGATCGTCCGATGACGGCCGGTCGGGCCCGCCGGGCAACCGTGGCGTGAGCGTGGCCCTCGGCGCCCGGGCGGGCACGGTCGAGAGCTTCGACGACCCACGGGGCATCGGGGTGGTGTGCACCGACGAGGGGCAGCGCTACCCGTTCCACTGCACGGCCGTCACCGACGGCACCCGCACCATCGCTCCCGGGACCACGGTCACGTTCCGCGTGGCCCCCGGGCGGCGGGGGTGCTGGGAGGCGGCCGACGTCACGCCCGTGACGCCGGGCTGAGGCCGGCGTCAGGCCGGCGGCGAACCCGTCATCTGCACGAAGACCATCTGCATCTGGGTGAGGGCCTGGCGCAGGGAGGCGCCGTCGTCGCCCAACCGTGACTCAGTGGCGTCGAGCAGGGCGGCCATGGCGTCGATGGCCAGCCGGGCGGACTCGAGGTCGGGCTCGGGCTGGCCGAGGTGGATGGCGCCGAGCTCGTAGAGGCCCACCACGTGGTTCACGACGAACTGCGCGGCGGGTGCCGAGAGCACCTGGCGCTGGACCTCGGCCATCTGCTCGACCATCTGCTCGGCCTGGGCCCGCTCCTCGGGGGAGAGGTCCTCGAGCGACGGCGCCCCGACCATGCCGGCCGCGCCCGTGTCCCCGCCCGGGCCGGGGGCGTCGGCGGTCGGGTCGGGCCGGGGCCGGCGCTCGATGGGCACCTCGCCGTCGGGCGTCCAGAGGCTCATGGGGGCTCGCTTCCTCGGCGACGGGGCCGCCGTCACTCGCAGATCGGCGGGGACTCGGCTATCGTAGGCGCCCGACAACCGAGGGAAAGCGGGGCTCGACCCCCACCCGGCCATTTCCCCTGTTCGCAGGAACCGATGCGCCGGGTCGCTGCTCTTCATCGACCGGGCCACGGCGCGGTCGTCGACGGGCGTCGGCTGCCCCGCCCCGACGCCCGCCTCCCCAGGGTCGCAGGCGTCAGACCTGCCCACCCGCGCCACGGAGGATCTGCGCATTGATGAGGAGTGACCGGCGATAGCCACCCCGGACAGCAACGAGCCCCGGATCAACGACCGCATCAGGGCCCGCGAGGTACGCCTCGTCGGTCCCGATGGGGCGCAGATCGGCATCAAGCCCCTTCCCGAAGCCCTCATCATGGCCCGGGACCTCGAACTCGACCTCGTCGAGGTGGCCGACAAGGCCAACCCACCCGTCTGTCGGATCATGGACTACGGGAAGTACAAGTACGAGGCGGCCCAGCGGGCCAAGGAGTCACGCAAGAAGAGCACGAACGTCGTGGTCAAGGAGATGAAGTACCGGCCCAAGATCGGCGCCGGCGACTTCGAGACCAAGACCCGCAAGGTCGAGCACTTCCTGTCCGAGGGCCACAAGGTCAAGGTCACGATCATGTTCCGCGGTCGGGAGATGCAGCATCCCGATCTCGGTCGCAAGATCCTCGACAACGTGGCCGAGGCGGTGGCCGACCAGGGTCGCGTCGAGGTCTACCCCCGACTCGACGGTCGCAACATGACCATGGTCCTCGGCCCTGACAAGAAGGCCCAGGCCGCCGCCGAGCGTCGCCGCCAATCCGACGGCGAGGAGGCGGTCGCCGCCGCCGGGGTCGCTCCCGACACCACCGACTCCTCCGCAGACCAGACCGCCTGAGCCGGCGCCGCCGGCGCCACCACCACCGGAGACACCATGCCGAAGATGAAGACCCACCGGGGCGCGAAGAAGCGCTTCAAGATCACCGGGACGGGCAAGATCACCCGCCGCAGCGCCAACCTGAACCACATTCTCGAGAAGAAGTCGCCGCGTCGCAAGCGCCGCCTGACCGGCGACTTCGAGCTGTCCCCGGGCGACGCCGCCAAGGTCCGTCGCCAGCTCGGCATCTGATCCCCGGCCGGCGCCGCCGGCCCCGCACCACGGTCCCGTCCCGCGGGCCGTGGCGTCCGTCCCACGAACAAGGAGGCCCCGATGGCAAGAGTCAAGCGTGCCGTCGCCAGCAAGAAGCACCGCCGCGCCACCCTCGAGCGCGCCAAGGGCTACTACGGCAACAAGAGCCGCTCGTACCGGGCGGCCAACGAGCAGGTCATGCACTCCCTGCAGTACGCCTACCGCGACCGGCGGGCGCGCAAGGGCGAGTTCCGCCAGCTCTGGATCCAGCGCATCAACGCCGCCTGCCGGCTCAACGGCACCACCTACTCCCGGTTCGTCGCCGGGCTGAAGGCGGCCGGCATCGAGGTCGATCGCAAGGTGCTCGCCGACCTCGCCGTCACCGACGCGGCGGCGTTCGCCGCCCTCGTCGAGGCGGCGAACGAGGCCAGCGTCGCGGCCACCACGGCCGAGGCCTGAGCCCCGAGTCCACGGCGCGCTCGGGCCGGTGCCTGCCCCGCTGAGCGCCTCCAACCCACGCGTCACCGCCCTTCGGCGCCTGTGCGGGCGCCGAAGGGCGCGTCTGGAGTCCGGCGCGTTCGTCGTGGAGGGCCCGGTGGCCCTCGCCGAGGCCGTCGTCGCCGGGGCACCGTTGCGTGAGGTGTTCGTCGACGTCGACGCCGCACCGGCCCTCCGCGAGGTGGTGGATGCGGTGACCGCGGCCGGGATCCCAGTGCACCTGCTGGCCGCCGGAGTCCTCGATCGGGTCAGCGACACGGTCGCCCCTCGGGGGGTGATCGCCGTCGCCGAGCGTCGACCGGCCGACGTGGCCCGCATCGCGTCCGCCGACGGGCCCGTGGTGGTGCTCGCCGGGGTCGCCGATCCCGGCAATGCCGGCACGGTGATCCGCTCGGCCGAGGCGGTGGGTGGCGCCGGTGTCGTGTTCTGTGCCGACGCCGTCGACCCCTTCGGGCCGAAGACGGTCCGCGCCGCCGCCGGCTCGGTGTTCCGGCTCCCGGTGGCCGAGGTGGCCGACGGGGCACCGACCCTGGGGGCGCTGATGGCCCTGCGGGCCGCCGGGCGCACCCTGGTGGCCACGGTCGCCCACGGGGGGCCGGCCCCCGACGCGGTCGACCTCACCCGGCCCCTCGCCCTGGTCATGGGGAGCGAGGCCCACGGGCTGAGCGCGGAGCTCGCCGCGGTGCTCGACGAGGCCGTGACCATCCCCATGGCCGGTTCCGTCGAGTCGCTCAACGTGGCCGTGGCGGCATCGGTCGTGCTGTTCGAGGTCGCCCGTCAGGTCCGGGGCTCGTGATGCGCCGCTCCGCGTCGGGGAACAGATTGGACGCTCCGCCCGCCCTCGGACAGTCTCCGTGCCGATGACCGACGACCTCCCCGGTCTCATCGACCGGGCCCTCGACCAGATCGCCGCCGCAGGCCACCTCGACGCGCTCCGCGCCGTGGAGGCGGGTCTCGTCGGCAAGAGCGGCGAGGTGACCGCCCGCAAGCGGGGGCTCGGCGAGCTGGCTCCCGAGGAGCGCCGCACCGCCGGGCAGGCCCTGAACGAGGCTCGGGTCCGGATCGAGGCCGCGATCGCCGAGCGGCAGCGGGCCCTCACCGAGGCCGCCCGGGCCGAGCTCCTCGCCGGGGAGCGGCTCGATCTCACCGAGGCCCTCGACCACCGTCGCCGGGGCAGCCTGCACCTCGTCACCCAGACCCTCGACCGCCTCGTCGACCTGTTCGTCGGCATGGGCTTCACCGTCGCCGAGGGGCCCGAGGTGGAGACCGACTGGCACAACTTCGAGGCGCTCAACATCCCGTCCGCGCATCCGGCCCGGGGGATGTGGGACACCCTCTACGTCGACCTCGGCGAGCCCGAGACCACTCTGTTGCGCACCCACACCTCGCCGGTCCAGATCCGGGTGATGAGCGAGGGCGAGCCGCCGTTCCACGCGGTGATGCCGGGCCGGGTGTACCGGCGCGACACCGCCGACGCCAGCCACATGCCGGTGTTCCACCAGATCGAGGGCCTGGTCGTCGACCGGGGCATCTCCTTCGCCGACATGGCCGGCACGCTGGAGACCTTCACCACCGCCTACTTCGGGGGCGCCATCCACTCCCGGCTGCGCCCCTCCTACTTCCCGTTCACCGAGCCGTCGGCGGAGTACGACATCAACTGCGTGTTCTGCGAGGGACGGGGCTGTCGAACCTGCGCCCAGACCGGGTGGCTCGAGCTCGGGGGCTGCGGGATGGTGCACCCCAACGTGTTGACCAACGTCGGGCTCGACCCCGAGGAGTGGTCGGGCTTCGCGTTCGGCTTCGGCCTCGACCGCCTGGCGCTCATGCGCCACGGCGTCGACGACATCCGCGAGATGTACACCGGCGACGTCCGCTTCCTGGAGCAGTTCCCGTCGTGAAGGTCCTGTTGTCGTGGCTCCGCGAGTTCGCGCCCTTCGAGGGCGACCCGATCGTGCTCGGCGACGTGATGAGCGACCTCGGGATGGCCGTCGAGTCGGTCGAACGCCTCGGCGAGGGCCTCGACGGCATCGTCGTGGCCCGCGTCCTCTCGCTGCGACCCCATCCCGACGCCGACCGGATCCAGCTCGTCGACGTCGACGCCGGCGACGGCGACGCGCTGCAGATCTGCTGCGGGGCGTTCAACATGGCCGAGGGCGACCTCGTCCCCCTGGCGACGCTCGGCACGGTGATGCCCGACGGGATGGAGATCGCCCGGCGCAAGATGCGTGGCGAGTGGTCGAACGGGATGCTCTGCTCGGGGCGGGAGCTCGGCCTGGGCGACGACCACTCCGGGATCTGGGTGCTCGACCCCGGCCCCGAGCCGGGCACCGCGATCACCGAGGCCCTCGGGATCACCCCTGACGTGCTCTACGACCTCGAGATCAACCCCAACCGGCCCGACGCCATGTCCGTGGCCGGCGTGGCCCGCGACCTGGCGGCCCGCCTCGGCATCCCCTTCGCGGTGCCCGAGCCGGCGGTCGTCGAGGTCCCGGGGGCGGCGGGGATCCGACCGTCGGTCGAGATCGTCGACCCGGACCTGTGCGGGCGCTTCCACGTCCGGGTGATCGAGGGCGTCCGGGTGGGACCATCGCCCCGTTGGATCGCCGACCGGCTCGCCGCTCTCGGCATGCGACCCATCAACAACGTCGTGGACGCGTCGAACTACGTGATGCTCGAGCTCGGCCAGCCCAACCACACCTACGACGCCGCGAAGGTGCCCGGCGCCGCCCTGCGGGTCCGCTGGGCCCGCGACGGCGAGGTCATCACCACGCTCGACGACCTCGAGCGCACCCTCACCGCCGGTCGCGACGGCGTGATCGCCGACGCGGCCGACACCGCGGTGGGGATCGCCGGCGTGATGGGAGGTGCATCGACCGAGATCTCCCCGTCGACCACCACGGTCCTCCTGGAGTTCGCCTGGTGGCAGCCGATGGCCGTCGCCCGGAGCTCGAAGTTCCTCGGACTGCGCTCGGAGGCCTCGGCCCGCTTCGAGCGGGGCACCGACCCCGAGATCCTCGACCTCGCCGCCCGCCGCCTGGCGGAGCTCCTCGCGCCGTCGGGGGCGCAGCTGGTGGCCGGCGGCCTCACCGTCGACGGTGACCTGCCGTCGCGGGAGCCGGTCCGCGTCCGCCAGAGCCGGGTCAACGCGCTGCTCGGCACGGAGCTGCCCGTGGGGGAGATCACCGGCCACCTCACCGGCATCGGCTTCGGGGTCGAGCACATCGGCGACGACCCGTCGGCGGCCGTGCCGGCCCCGGACGGGGGCTGGGCGCCCTCGGCCGTGCTCGCGGTGCGGGTGCCCACCTTCCGGCCCGACACCACCACCGAGACCGATGTGATCGAGGAGATCGCCCGCCACCACGGGTACAGCCGCATCACGCCGCGGCTGTTCACCTCGCCGCAGACCGGCTCGCTCACCCCTCGTCAGCGCGACCGCCGGCGCCTGCGCGACGTCCTGGTGGGCCTGGGCCTCGACGAGGCCATGCCCCTGCCGTTCCTCGCCCCTGGCGACCTGGCCGCCTGCGGTCTCGCCGTCGACGCCGTCACGGTGACGAACCCGCTCGCCACCGAGGAGTCGGTGCTGCGCCCCTCCCTGCGCCCCGGACTCCTCAAGGCGGTGGCCTACAACGAGTCGCACCGCATCGACGGGGCGGCGCTGTTCGAGGTGGGCAAGGTGTTCGGCCGCCCGCCCGAGGGCCGAGGGCTCCCCGACGAGCGCGAGCACCTCGGGGTGGTGGTGGCGGGGGCCGACGCCCTCGCCGCGGTGGCGATCTGGGAGGCCGTGGCGCACACCTTCGGTCTGGTCGATCCGGCCGTCGATCAGGAGGGCGGGCCCGCCGGGCTCCATCCGGGGCGCCGGGGCGTGCTCACCGTCGGCGACGTCCCGGTGGTCGTCGGTGAGGTGGGGGAGATCGACCCGGGGGTGCTGGAGGCCCTCGGTGTCCGCGAGCGGGTGGCGTGGCTCCAGCTGGACCTCGACGCGCTGTTCGCCGAGCCCCACGGCGATCACCCGTACCGGCGCATCAGCCGCTTCCCGTCGAGCGACCTCGATCTGGCCTTCGAGGTCGACGAGGCCGTCCCGGCGGCCCGGGTGCGCCGCACCATCGAGGCGGCGGCGGGGGAGTTGGCCGTCGGGGTCGAGCTGTTCGACGTGTTCCGGGGGGAGCCGGTGGCCGCCGGTCGCCGGAGCCTGGCGTACCGCCTGCGCCTGCAGTCCGCCGATCGGACGCTGACCGACGCCGACCTCACCGAGCTGCGCCGCCGGGTCGTCGACGCCGTCGAGTCCACCCTCCCCGCCACCCTCCGCGGCTGACCACCCGTCCCTCCCCGCTCCCCCTTCCTCGTCTCCTCGTCGGTCGCCCCTCCGGGTCAGTCCGGAGGAATCGGGGCTGGATAGGTATGCAGGTTGCTGTATGCTCGTCGGATGGTCGAGGTCGGCATCGTCGGGGCGTCCGGGTACACGGGGGCCGAGCTGTTGCGGCTGTGCGCGGGGCACCCGGACCTTCACGTGCGGTGGGCCACCGGCGACACGCAGGCCGGCGTCGCGGCGGCCGAGCTCTACCCGAGCCTGACGGCGGCCTACCCGGACCTGCGCTTCTCGCCCTACGACGAGGCCGCCCTGGCCGACGTCGACCTGGTCTTCTCGGCGCTGCCGCACGGGGCGTCCCAGGCGCTCATGCCCACCCTGCGCCGCGAGGTGCGCTGGGTCGTCGACCTCGCCGCCGACTTCCGGCTGCAGGACCCGGCGCTGTACCCGCACTGGTACGGCGAACCCCACGCGGCCCCGGCCCTGCTCGCCGACTTCGCCTACGGGCTGCCCGAGCTCTTCCGTGCCGACATCGCCGCCGCCACCGCCGTGGCCACCCCCGGCTGCTATCCCACCGCCGCCGCCCTGGCCGTCGCGCCGCTCGTCGCCGAAGGCCTCGTCGAGCTCGACACCATCGTCGTCGACGCCGTGAGCGGCCTCTCGGGGGCCGGGCGGCCGCCCAAGGAGCACAACACGTTCTGCGCGGCCGACGAGGACGTCACCGCCTACGGCCTGCTGACCCACCGCCACACCCCCGAGATCGAACAGAGCGTGGCCCGGATCGCCGGAGTCGGCGCCGACGAGGTCTCGGCCCTGTTCACCCCGCACCTCGTGCCGATGAGCAGGGGGATGCTGGCCACCTGCTATCTCCGCCCCCGGGCCGGGACCGGGGACGGGGGCGACCTCACCACCGATGGCCTCCTCGAGCTGTACCGGGCGGCGTACGCCGACGAACCCTTCGTCGTGGTCACCGCCGGGTCGCCCTCCACCAAGGCGTGCACCGGCTCCAACACCGCGCACGTCACGGTGCGGGCCGACCCCCGCACCGGGTGGATCGTGGCCCTGGCCGCCATCGACAACCTCACCAAGGGCGCCTCCGGGCAGGCCCTGCAGTGCGCCAACATCCTGGCCGGCCTCCCGGAGGGCACCGGCCTGAGCGGCGTCGGGGTGTACCCGTGACCGCAGGCTCGTCCCCCGATCCCCGTCCCGCCCGTCACGAAGAGGTCGCCCCATGAGCGTCACCGCCCCCCAGGGGTTCACCGCCGCCGGCCTCGCCGCCGGCATCAAGGGCTCCGGGGACCCCGACCTCGCCCTCGTCGCCGTCGACACGGGCCCCGGCGGCACCGCCAGCGCCGCCGGGGTGTTCACGCGAAACCTCATGACCGCCCCCCCGGTGGTCGTCAGCCGCAGCAACCTGGCCGCGTCGGGCGGGCGCACGGCCGCCGTGATCCTCAACAGCGGCAACGCCAACGCCGCCACCGGCGAGCCCGGCTCACGCGACGCCGTCACGATGTGCGCCCTCGTCGCTGCCGAGCTCGGTGTCGACCCCCACCACGTCCTGGTGTGCTCGACGGGGCTCATCGGCATCCCGCTGCCGATGGACGTGATCGAGCCCGCCATCGCCCCCCTCGTCGCGGCCCGCTCGGCCGACGGCGGGCCCGCCGCGGCTCGGGCGATCATGACCACCGACACCCACGCCAAGGAGGTGGTCGTCGCCGGCGACGGCTTCACCGTGGGCGGCATGGCCAAGGGGGCGGCCATGCTCTCGCCCGACATGGCCACGATGCTGGCCGTGCTCACCACCGACGCCGCAGCCCCACCGGCCGAGCTGCACGCCGCCCTCACCGCGGCGGTCGAGAGGTCCTTCAACACCCTCGACGTCGACGGCTGCACGTCCACCAACGACACCGTCCTGTTGCTGGCCAGCGGGGTGGCCGGTCCGGTCGATCCGGTGGCGCTCGCCGCGGCCGTCGCCCGGGCCTGCACCGACCTCGCCGAGCAGATGGCCGGTGACGCCGAGGGGGCCACCAAGGTGGTGCGGCTCACCGTCACCGGGGCGCACTCCGACGCCGAGGCGGCGGCCGGCGCGCGCTACGTGGCCCGCAGCCAGCTGGTGAAGTGCTCCTGGTACGGCAACGATCCCTACTGGGGCCGGATCGCCAGCGACCTCGGCAGCTGCGGCATCGGCTTCGACCCGGCGTTGCTCGAGGTCCGCTACGGCGGCGTGACCGTGTGCCGCCACGGCGTCGAGGCCGACCACGATCGGGAGGCCGTCGCAGTGCACATGGCCGGGCGTCACCTCGACGTCGAGGCCCACCTCGGCCTGGGCGCCGGGAGGGCCATGATCCTCACCAACGACCTCACCCACGCGTACGTCGACGAGAACATGGGCACGTCGTGAGCGGCGCCGAGAAAGCCGGAGCCGCCGCGCCCGGCGCACCGCCGGCCCACGACGTGGCCCGCGCCGAGGTCCTCATCGAGGCGTTGCCCCACATCCGGCGCTTCTGGGGTTCGACGATCGTCGTCAAGTACGGCGGCAACGCCATGACCGACCCGGCGCTGGCCGAGAGCTTCGCAGCCGACATCGTGCTGTTGCAGTCCGTGGGCATCAACGTCGTCGTGGTGCACGGCGGAGGGCCCCAGATCGGCGACCTCATGACCAAGCTCGGCAAGGAGTCGGAGTTCCGCGACGGGCTGCGCGTGACCGACGCCGAGACGCTCGACATCGCCCGGATGGTGCTCGTCGGGAAGGTGAACCGCGACATCGTCGCGGCCATCAACACGCACGGGCCGTTGGCCGTCGGCCTCTCGGGGGAGGACGCCGGGCTCATCGAGGCCGGGCTGAGGAACCCGTCGCTCGGCTTCGTCGGCGACGTGAAGCGGGTCAACCCCGCCATCGTCGAGTCGCTCCTCGCCCAGGACCTCATTCCGGTCGTCTCCACGATCGGCGCCGACCTGCTCGGCCAGGCCTACAACATCAACGCCGACGCCGTCGCCGGGGCCCTCGCCGGGGCACTCGGGGCGGAGAAGGCCATCTACCTCACCGACATCGCCGGCCTGCTGTCCGACGTCGCCGATCCCACCAGCCTCGTCTCGACCATCGACACCGACGGCATCGCCGAGCTCCTCGCGTCCGGCGCGCTGAGCGGCGGGATGATCCCGAAGGTCGAGGCGTGCCTCGACGCCCTCGACGGCGGGGTGCGCGCCGCCCACCTCCTCGACGGCCGGGTGCCCCATGTCGTGCTGCTCGAGCTGTTCACCGACGCCGGCGTCGGGACCATGGTGGTCCCCGCCCCCCAACGAGAGGACCAGCCGTGACCACCCACGCCGAGGCCATGGGCGCCCCGCCCGGGCTCGACCACTGCCCGTTCATGCCGACCTACGGCGCCCCGACCGTGCAGTTCGTGCGCGGCGAGGGCCTCCTCCTCTGGGATCGCGACGGCAACGAGTACCTCGACTTCCTCGCCGGACTGGCCGTCGTCGGTCTGGGTCACGCCCACCCCGAGGTGGCCGACGCCGTCGCCGAGCAGGCCCGCACGCTCACCCACGTCTCCAACCTCTTCGGCACCGTCCCCGGGGCCGAGGTGGCCATCACCCTCGACCGGCTGCTCGGGGGCGGGGGCCAGGTGTTCCTCGCCAACTCCGGCGCCGAGGCGAACGAGTGCGCCCTCAAGCTGGCCCGCAAGTACGGCGGCCACGGTCGCCACCAGGTGGTGAGCGCCTACGGGTCGTTCCACGGTCGCACCCTGGCCACGCTCCACGCCACCGGCCAGCCCGCCAAGTGGGAGGCCTTCGCGCCGCTCCCCGAGGGCTTCCGGCACGTGGCCTGGAACGACCTCGACGCCCTCGAGGCGGCCATCGACCCGACGGTGGCGGCCGTGCTGCTCGAGCCGGTGCAGGGAGAAGGCGGCGTGAACCCCGCCACGGCGGCGTACTTCGAGGGCGTGCGGCGCATCTGCGACGACCGCGACGTGCTCTTCATGGTCGACGAGGTCCAGACCGGTCTCGGCCGCACCGGCGAGTGGTTCGGCTTCCAGCACTTCGGCGTCGAGCCCGACGTCGTCACGATGGCCAAGGCCCTCGGCAACGGGATGCCCATCGGTGCCTGCTGGGCCCGCCGGGACGTGGCGGCGGCGTTCGAGCCGGGCGACCACGCCACCACCTACGGAGGTCAGCCGCTCGCCGCGGCCGCGGCCCTGGCGGTGCTGGGTGTGATGGAGCGCGACCACGCCCCGTCCCTGGCCGAGCACGCCGGCTCCTACCTCCGCCAGGGGCTCCTGGCCCTCGACGGCGTCGTCGAGGTGCGGGGCCTCGGGCTCCTCCTCGCCGCCGAGCTCTCCGCCGGGATCGACGCCCGGGCCGTCGCCGCCGACGCCCTCGCCGCCGGCCTGGTGCTGAACGCGGTCACCCCGTCGGCCCTGCGCTTCGCCCCACCCCTCGTCGTCACCGAGGCCGAGACCGACCGTGCCCTCGAGCTGCTCGCGACGGTGCTGGCCCCGCACCGGTCCGCCGCCGACGCGGGAGGGTGACCGTGCGCCACCTGCTGGAGATCGACGACCTCTCGGCCGCCGAGCTGCGCGAGGTGCTCGCCGCTGCCGAGTCCTCCGCCGGCACCCGTCCGCTGGCCGGGCGGGGGGTGGCCCTCCTCTTCGAGAAGCCGTCGCTGCGCACCCGCAACTCGATGGAGATGGCCGTCGTGGGCCTCGGCGGCCATCCGCTGACCATCCGGCCCGACGAGGTCGGGCTCGACACCCGCGAGACGGTGGAGGACGTCGCCCGCACCCTCGCCGGCTACCACGCGCTCATCGGGGCTCGGGTCTTCGAGCACGCCAAGCTCGAGCGGATGGCGGCGGTGTCCACCGCGCCGGTCGTCAACATGCTCTCCGACGACGCCCACCCGCTCCAGGCCCTCGCCGACCTGTTGACCCTGGCCGAAGAGTTCGGTGGGCTCGACGCGCTGGCGGGACGGGCCGTGGCCTACGTGGGCGACGCCAACAACGTCACCCGGAGCCTGGCCCTGGCCGCCGGGCTGTTGGGCATGGACGTGCGGGTCGCCACCCCCGAGGGCTACGAGCTCTCCGTGGCGGACCGCGCCCGCCTCGATGCCGCCGGGGTGGGTGTGACCAGCACCCACGACCCTGCCGAGGCGGTGGCCGGCGCCGACGCGGTGTACACCGACGTCTGGGCCTCGATGGGCCAGGAGGCCGAGACCGAACGCCGGCGCACCGCGTTCGCCGACTACACCGTCGACGCCGGCCTGATGGCCTGCGCGGCTCCCCACGCCGTGTTCCTCCACTGCCTGCCCGCCCATCGCGGTGAGGAGGTGGCCACCGACGTCCTGGAGGGCCCCCGGAGCCGGGTGTGGCCCCAGGCGGCCCATCGGATGGACGCCGCCCGCGGCGCCCTGGCCTGGCTGTGGGAGCGACGGTGACCGCCCGTCGCAAGGAGCCGGTGAAGCTCGGCAAGACCCAGCGCCAGCACCTCGTCGCCAAGCTCGTCGAGGGCCAGGCGGTGGCCAACCAGGCTCAACTCGTCGAGCTGCTCGCCGCCGAGGGCGTGGCCGCCACCCAGGCCACCGTCTCCCGTGACCTCGATGACCTCGGGGCCATCAAGGTCCGGGTGCCGGGCGGCGAGGCCGTCTACGCCATCCCGGCGATGCCCAAGGAGCAGCGGGCCCCCGAGGACCACCTCCGCCGGGTCTTCGGCGACTGGGTCGTCGAGGTCGCCCACTCCGCCAACCTGGTGGTGGTGCGCACGCCGCCCGGCTCGGCGCACGTGGTGGCCTCCGCGCTCGACCGCTCCGCGGTCCCCGACGTGGTGGGAACGGTGGCCGGCGACGACACCATCCTCGTCATCGTCGACGAGCGCGTCGGCGGCGCGAAGCTGGCCCGACGCCTCTCCGACCTCGCGGGGCTCTGACCACCGGTGTCCGAGCCCCCGATCTCCCCGACCGAACCCGAGACGGCCGAACGGCCGCAGACGAAGGACGTGACCTGATGGCGAAGCGAGTCGTGCTGGCCTACAGCGGAGGCCTCGACACCTCGGTGGCCGTGCGCTGGATGATCGAGCACCACGGGGTGGAGGTCATCACCGTGGCCTGCGACCTCGGCCAGGGGGGCGACTGGGAGGGCCTGCAGGCCAAGGCGTTCGCCGCCGGGGCCGTCGAGGCGATCGTCGTCGACTGCCGTGAGGAGTTCGCCCGGGACTTCCTGGCCCCGGCGCTGAAGGCCAACGCCCTCTACGAGGGGCGCTATCCGCTCGTCTCGGCGCTGTCCCGCCCGGTCATCGTGCGCCACCTCGTGGCCGCGGCCCGCTACCACGGGGCCGACGCGGTGGCCCACGGCTGCACCGGCAAGGGCAACGACCAGGTCCGCTTCGAGGTGGCCACCCGCGCCCTGGCTCCCGACCTCGAGATCCTCGCCCCGGTGCGGAACTGGGGGATGACCCGCGAGGACAGCATCGCCTACGCCGAGCAGCACGACATCCCGGTGGCGGCCACCCGGGAGAAGCTCTACTCCATCGACGACAACCTCTGGGGTCGGGCCATCGAGTGCGGCGAGATGGAGGACCCGTGGGCCCGTCCGCCGGAAGGCGTGTGGAGCCTCACGACGGTGAAGGCCTCCGAAGCGCGCGAGGTCGTCGTGGGCTTCGACCAGGGCGTGCCGGTGTCGATCGACGGGGAGGTCCGCCCGCTGCACGACCTGGTCGTGGAGATGAACGAGATCGTTGGCGCCTACGGCTGGGGGCGCCTCGACATGGTCGAGAACCGCCGCGTGGGGATCAAGAGCCGTGAGACCTACGAGGCGCCCGGCGCGTTGGCCCTCATCCAGGCCCACCAGGACCTCGAGTCCATCACCCTCGAGCGCGACGTCACCCACGAGAAGCAGCGCCTCGAGGGCCGGTACGCCGACCTCGTGTACGACGGGATGTGGTACTCGCCGCTGAAGGAGGCCCTCGACGCCTTCGTCGACTCGACCCAGCGCTTCGTGAGCGGCGAGGTGCGGCTGCGTCTCGAGCCGGGCCGCTGCTACGTGGTCGGGCGGCGCAGCCCCCACAGCCTCTACGACTACGGGCTGGCCACCTACGACGCCGCCGACAGCTTCGAGCACGCCGACTCCGAGGGCTTCGTGAAGCTCTGGGGGCTCGGCATCCAGACCTGGGCGGCCAAGCAGTCGACGGCCCCCACCACCAGCGCCACCACGCCCGGTCCGGCGGGGGAGTGACCCGACCGTGAGCACGCTGTGGCACGGCCGCTTCGACGGCGGCCCGGCCGAGGAGCTGCTCGCCTTCACGGTGAGCCTGCCCTTCGACCGGCGCCTCGCCGATGACGACCTCGCCGGTTCCCGGGCCCACGTCCGGGGCCTCGCCCGGGCCGGCATCCTCGATGAGCGCGAGGTCACCGCCGTCCTCGACGCCCTCGACACGATCGGTGGCGAGCTGGCCGACGGCTCCTTCGTGTTCCTCCCCTCCGACGAGGACATCCACACCGCCGTCGAACGGCGCCTCACCGAGCTGGCCGGCCCCGCCGGCGCCAAGCTCCACACCGGGCGGAGCCGCAACGACCAAGTGGCCACCGACCTGCGCCTCTTCGCGAAGCGCGAGATCGACGCCATCGCGGCACGGGTGCTCGACCTCCAGGGCGTGCTCCTCGAGCGGGCCGGCGACGCCGGCGACGCCTACCTGCCCGGCTACACCCACCTCCAGCGTGCCCAGCCGGTGCTGCTGGCCCACCACCTGCTGGCCCACGGCTGGGCGTTGGTCCGCGACCTCGACCGGCTGGCCGACACCCGCCGCCGCCTCGACGTCTCGCCCCTCGGGGCCGGGGCCCTGGCCGGCTCCTCGCTGCCGCTCGACCCGGCGGCCACCGCCGCCGACCTCGGTTTCGCAGCGGTGTTCGACAACTCCCTCGACGCCGTCGGCGACCGGGACTTCGTCGCCGAGCTGCTCTTCGACCTCGCCCTGGTGGGGGTGCACCTGTCGCGGCTCGCCGAGGAGGTCATCCTCTGGTCGACCGCCGAGTTCGGCTTCCTCGGGCTCGCCGATGCCTACGCCACGGGTTCGTCGATGCTGCCCCAGAAGAAGAACCCCGACATCGCCGAGCTGGCCCGCGGCAAGACCGGCCGCCTCATCGGCAACCTGACGGGGCTCCTGGCCACCCTCAAGGCCCTGCCGTTGGCCTACAACCGTGACCTCCAGGAGGACAAGGAACCGCTCTTCGACAGCGTCGACACGGTCACGCTGGCGCTCGCGGCCATGACCGGGCTCCTGGCATCCTCGACGTTCCACCTCGACGCCATGGCGGCCGCCGCCGACGACCCGGCCGCGGCCGCCACCGACCTCGCCGAGCACCTCGTCGCCGGCGGGATGCCCTTCCGCGACGCTCACGCGGTCGTCGGCGCCCTGGTGCGCGAGAGCCTCACCGGCAGCCGTTCGCTGCGCGAGCTGGTGGCCGACGCCCCCGAGCTCGGCGCCGACGCGGTGGGCCTCCTCGACGCAGGGGCGTCGGTGCGCCGTCGCACCACCCCCGGCGGCGGCGGGCCGATCCCGGTCGGGTCCCAGCTGGCGTCGTTCGCGGCCCGGCTGGCCGCCGACCGCCGGCGGTGGGAAGGCTGAGCGCCACGGCGCCGCTCGATCGGGGCTTCTACGCCCGCGACAGCCTGGACGTCGCCCCCGACCTCCTCCACAAGCTGTTCGTCCACGGCGACCGTGCCGGTCGGATCGTCGAGGTCGAGGCCTACCGGGGCGGCGACGACCCGGGGAGCCACGCCTACCGCGGGCCCACACCCCGGACCCGCTCGATGTTCGGTCCGCCGGGCCACCTGTACGTGTACTTCACCTACGGGATGCACTGGTGCGCCAACGTGGTGTGCGGATCGGAGGGGGAGGCCTCCGCGGTGCTCCTCCGGGCCCTCGAGCCCGTGCACGGGCTGGACGCCATGCAGCAGGTGAGGGGTCCGGTGCGCCGCGACCGCGACCTCACCAACGGGCCGGCGAAGCTCTGCCGGGCGATGGGCATCGACGGCACCCACGACGGTGCGGACCTGACCGACGCGGCGGGACCGCACCTCCTCGACGACGGCGTCGCACCGGTGGCCGTGCCGGCGGTCACCCCGCGGATCGGTCTTCGCGACGGCGCCGACCTCCCGTGGCGCTGGCACGTGGCCGGGAACCGGTACGTGTCGACCGCCCGTCCGGGGCCCCGACCGACCCCCGCCCGACTCGCCGCACCGACGTGACGTCCCCCGAGCCGTCCGCGCCGATCGACGACCACGACGAGCGGTCCGCGCTCGTCGCCGGCCTCACCGGCTACGAGCCCCCCGACGAGCAGCAGGCGGCGATCCGCAGGGAGATGCTCGCCTTCGTCGATCGTCATCCCGACGCCCTCCATCGCACGTGCGTCGACGGCCACTTCACGGCCTCGGCCCTGGTGGTCGACCACGAGCACCGCCGGGTGCTCGTCCTGTTGCACCGCAAGCTCCGACGATGGCTCCAACCGGGCGGCCACGCCGACGGTCAGGGCGACACGGCCGCGGGCGCCCTCCGCGAGGCGACCGAGGAGACCGGGATCGCCGGGCTGGAGGTGGCGCCGGGCATCGTCGACCTCGACATCCACGAGGTCCGCCCACCCGGCGAGCCCGTCCACCTCCACCTCGACGTCCGCCACCTGGTGCTGGCGCCCCCCGGGGCGATCCCATCGGGCAACCACGAGTCGCTCGGGCTGCGGTGGGCGCTCCCCGAGGAGCTGGGGGCGCTCGGTGCCGACGAGGGTCTGGTGCGCCTCGCTCGCCGGGGGCTGGAGCGGGCGGCCGCCCCGGGCTGAGCGTCAGGCCAGATCGCCGGCGGTGGCGCAGTTGGGCATGAAGTTCGTGTCGGCGAAGTAGTCGATGGGCTCGCTGACCTGTCGGCGCTCCTTCTCGGTGACCAGCATCCGGGCGTCCGGGTCCGAGGCGAGGGCCACGGCATAGCGCTCCCGGTCGCCGAGGTAGATCCGCCAGTCGCCCAGCCACTCGTCGATCATGCGGCCGTCGTCGCCGGCCATCGGTGACGGGGCGATGGCCTCGAGCTCGCCGAGCATGACGGCGAGCTCGTCGTTGGCCGAGGCCACCACCGCGGCCCGGGTGGCGGCGTCACGGGTCTCGAAGGCCGGGGGGAGCGCGTCGATGCGGGCCATCGTCGCCGCGCAGACGGGCTCGGCCGCCTCGGCGAAGGCGAGCGAGTCGAGCCGGCCCTGGGGGACCCGCTGCACCGGCCCCCAGAGCGCGTAGGCCCACAGCCCGGCGATGAAGACGAAGACGGCGACGGCCATCACCCGGCCGAGCCGACGGCCCGGCGACAGGGGTTGGTGCTCGTCGACGGTGGGGGGTTCGCTCCCCGCCTCGGCGGCAGACGTGGCGCTCGGCTCCTCGACCATCGGGAACAACTGTGCCCCCGCCGGCCGGGCATCGCCAATCACCACGGCCGTTGGGTGGTTGGTTCCCGCTGGACGACCGCCACGGTGGCGGGGGAGAGTCTCGCCGTGAGCACCCCCGCCGTCCTCGACGACCTCTCCTCCCGGGGACTGGTCCACGACAGCACCGACCTGGACCACCTCCGCGCCCGTCTCGAGGAGGGGCCCCTCGGGGTGTACGCGGGGTTCGACCCCACCGGCGACAGTCTCCACGTCGGACACCTCGTCCCGCTGCTCCTGCTGCGGCGGTTCCAGGAGTTCGGCCACCACCCGGTGGCGCTGGCCGGCGGTGCCACGGGGATGATCGGCGACCCCGGGGGGCGATCGACGGAGCGCAGCCTCCTCGATGCGGCGACGCTCGATGCCAACACCGCGGCGATCAGCGCCCAGCTGTCCCGGTTCCTCGACTTCGGGTCGGCGACCAACCCGGCGCGGCTCGTGGACAACCGCGACTGGACCGCCCAGGTGGGGGTGCTGGAGTTCCTCCGCGACGTCGGCAAGCACGTGACGGTCAACACCATGCTGGCCAAGGAGTCGGTGCGGGCCCGGGTGCAGAGCGAGCACGGGATCTCCTTCACCGAGTTCAGCTACATGCTCCTCCAGGCCAACGACTACCGCCATCTCCACCAGGAGCTCGGGGTGGAGCTGCAGGTGGGCGGCTCCGACCAGTGGGGGAACATCACCGCCGGGATCGACCTGATCCGGCGGACGTCGGGAGCCCACGTGCACGGGCTCACCGTCCCGCTCGTCACCCGGGCCGACGGGGCGAAGTTCGGCAAGTCGACGGGCGACGCCGTCTGGCTCGACCCGGTTCGCACGTCGCCGTACGCCTTCTTCCAGTACTTCGTGAACACCGACGATCGCGACGTCGAGCGGTTCCTCCTCCAGCTGACCCTCCTCGACCTGGCCGAGATCGCCACCGTCGTCGCCGACCACGCCCGGGCTCCCGAGCGGCGCGAGGCCCAGCGCGTCCTGGCCCGAGCGGTGACCGAGCTGGTGCACGGGCCGGAGGCCGCCGCAGAGGCGGCCGGCGCGTCCCAGGGGTTCACCCGAGCGGTGGTCGAGCTCTCGGCCGCCGAGTGGGCCGAGCTGGCCGGGACGGTGCCCACCCTCGAGGTCGGCGCGGGGGACGCCGGGTCCGACCTGGTGGCCCTCCTCGTGGACCTGGGGGTCCTCACCTCGAGGAGCGAGGGGCGCCGTCTCGTCGCCCAGGGGGGCCTGTACGTCAACGACGTGGCCGTCGAGGAGGGGCGCGTCCTCGACGCCGACGACTGGCGCCACGGGCGTTACTGCATGGTGAGAAGGGGCAAGAAGCAGCGCCACCTGCTGGTGCGCCGCGTCGAGGGGTGACCCACGCCACGTCCCACCGGGTTGCCGGGGGGACGACGGGCCGTTACGTTGCCTTCGCTGCAGCTCCCCGGATCTCCGGGGGGCGTGAATACCGCAGAGCCCGCCCAGGGTGTCGCACCGGACCGCCGGGTTGACACTCTTCACGGCCCTCGGTAGAGTGGCACTCCGCTCAGAACGAGCCCGGCCAACGGCCAGGCTCCGGAGTCGGAGGCTGGAACCGGCGCCCGATGGCGTCAGGCCAGCACGAGTGCGTCGAGTTCAGGCTCAGCCTTCTCGGCCGTGCGCTCCTTGAAAACGGAACAGAGGACGAAAAAGCCAGTGCGGGCGATCACCGCCACGGCGTCCACCCGGCTCGTGCTTCGGCACAATGGGTGGTCGTACGAGTCGTGATCGTTCACCAAGCAATTCCGGTGTCGGCCCTACCAGGTCGGCACCACTTCGAGAACCATGGAGGAGAGCCCCTCCATCTCGGACTTTTCACACAGATCGCGGCCACCGCCTCCGGGTGGGGGCCCAGATCTCGACGGAGAGTTTGATCCTGGCTCAGGACGAACGCTGGCGGCGTGCCTAACACATGCAAGTCGAGCGGGATCCACCCAGTGGCAACACTGGTGAAGATCTAGCGGCGAACGGGTGAGTAACACGTGAGAAACCTGCCCCGAAGTCTGGGATAACCCGAGGAAACTCGAGCTAATACCGGATGCCCTCTTCCAGCCGCATGGCCGGATGAGGAAAGATTCATCGCTTCGGGAGGGTCTCGCGACCTATCAGCTAGTTGGCGGGGTAACGGCCCACCAAGGCATCGACGGGTAGCTGGTCTGAGAGGACGATCAGCCACACTGGGACTGAGACACGGCCCAGACTCCTACGGGAGGCAGC
>JALOLR010000024.1 GCA_025455885.1 Acidimicrobiales bacterium | reverse complement strand
TGCACGGTGACGGGACCGGCGATCGTCCTCGGCTCGGTGCAGCCCGACGACGACGTCGACCGTCGGGCGGCGGCCGACCTCGGCGTGGCGGTCGTCCGGCGCCGCAGCGGTGGGGGCGCCGTGCTGCTCGACCCGCAGGTGGTGGTGTGGGTCGACGCCCTCGTCCCCCGGGGCGATCCGCTCTGGGACGACGACGTCGGGAAGGCGTTCGGGTGGTTCGGGCGGGCGTGGGCGCGGACGTTGGCCGCCGTGGGCGTGCCGGCCGCCGGCATCGCCGTCCACGACGGGCCGTTGGTCACCACGGCGGCGTCCTCCGTGCTGTGCTTCGCCGGCCTCGGCCCCGGCGAGGTCACCGTCGACGGGGCCAAGGTCGTCGGGCTCTCCCAGCGCCGGACCCGCTCCACGATCCGCCTGCAGGCGTCGCTGCCGCTCGCCTGGGACCCGGTCGTCCACGCCGCCGTCCTCGGGCCGGGCCTGCGCAGGGTGGCACCGGGCGCCGATCCCGTCTCCGTCGCCGGTTCGGTTCGGGTCCCGGCGTCGGTGGCGGGGCTCGACGCGGCAGTCGTCGCCGACGCGCTCGTGGCGCACCTTCCCGGCGGTTAGTGCGACTCCCCGGAGCTGCCGCCCGGGCCCGCCCGATCCACACCGGCGTCGCGGAGCGACTCCTTCCAGCTGCGAAAGCGCGTGTGCTCGACCCCGTCGGGACCCACGCCGCGTCCTGTGCCGTCGGCGTCGAGGGCGAAGAACCACCGCTCGTCGAGGTCGTCGGCCCGGACCGCGCAGTAGCGGGCGGGCTCGCCGGCGGCCCGACCGGCCCGCCACAGCAGGTAGCCGTGGATGCCCCGGATGTAGCAGACCAGGTCGACGCCGATCCCGGCGCCCAGCCGGCGGATGGCGTCGGGGGCCTCCACCCACCGGTTCGCGGGGATCATCGATGCGCGCTGGGGGAGCGGGGGGAGCTCGGCGGTGTGCACGTCGTGGTCGATCGGCGGTCGGTCCTCGGTGGGGGTCGACATGGGGCGATCCTTGCCGACCGGGACCGGTGCGAGGCAGCGCGGCCGTCAGCTCCGCGCTGCGAAGGCCTCGGCCCGTGCCGTCTCCCCGGCCACGAGGAGGATGTCGCCCTCGCCGATCTTGGTGTCGGGCGTGGCGTAGGTGAAGACCCCGCCGGCCGGCTTGATGCACACCACGGTGACCCCGTAGGTGCTCCGGAAGAGGACCTCGGTGAGCGACTTGTCGACGATCTCGCTCGGTGCGGTCGTCTCGACCAGCGCGAAGCCGGGATCGAGCTCGAGGTACTCGATCATCCGGCCGGTGACGAGGTGGGCGACGCGCTCGCCCATCTCGCGCTCGGGGGAGATGACGTGGTCGGCGCCCACCCGTTCGAGGATCCGGGCGTGGGCCTCGGTGATGGCCTTCGCCCAGATGTTCGGGATCTCGAGGTCGGACAGCGCGGCGACGGTGAGCACGCTCGATTCGATGCCCGAGCCGATCCCCACGACCGCGCACGGGAACTCGGCGGCGCCGATCTGGCGCAGCACGTTCGGATCGGTGCAGTCCGCTTCGATCGCCTGGGTGAGCAGCGGGCTGTAGCGCTGCACCAGGACCGGGTCGGTGTCGACGCCGAGGACCTCGTGGCCGAGCTCCATGAGGCTCGTGGCCAGCGCCGAGCCGAAGCGGCCGAGGCCGATGACGAGGACCTGGTCGCCGGTGTCGAGCCCGGGGTGCGACCGTCGCCGGCCCCACCGGCCGGGAGCGCCTTCAGCCAATGATCGGCCTTTCCTGGGGGAAGCGGTAGAGGCGGCCATGCTCGCGCAGCACCAGCGCCGCGAACAGCGTGATGGGCCCCACCCGCCCCAGGAACATCAGCGCGACGAGGACGAGCTGGGCCGGCGTGCCCAGCGCCGGCGTGATGCCGGTGCTGAGCCCGACGGTGCTGAAGGCCGACAACGCCTCGAACAAAGCGGGGCCGATCGCGACGTCGGCCAGCAGGACGAGGGCGAAGGTGGCGGTGATGACCGCCCCGACGGCGAGCAGGACGAGCGTCACGGCCTGTCGCTGGGCGGCCCCGGGGATGCGCCGGCCGAAGGCGGTGACGTCGGGGTCGCCACGGACCTCCGCCCAGATGACGAAGCCGAGGAGGGCGAACGTGGTCACCTTGATGCCGCCCGCGGTGGACGCCGAGCCGCCGCCGACGAGCATGAGGGCATCGGTGACCAGCCACGAGCTCTCACGCATCAGGCCGTAGTCGACGGCGTTGAACCCGGCGGTGCGCGGCTGCACGGACTGGAACCAGGAGACGAGCACCTTGTCGCCGGTGTCCAGGTTGCCGATCGTGGCAGGGTTGCCCCACTCGCAGGCCAGGAGCAGGACCGTCCCCGCGCCCAGCAGCAGCACCGTCGTCCCCACCGTCAGCTTGGTGTGCAGCGACCAGCTGCGGGGGCGCAGCAGGGCGTCGCGCAGCTCGAGCCACACCGGGAAGCCGATCCCGCCGGCGATCACCGCGGCGCCGATCGTGACGAGCACCCATCCGTCGGTCACGAAGCCGATCAGGTTGTCGCTGAAGAGGGCGAAGCCGGCGTTGTTGAAGCTGGACACGGCGTGGAACAGTCCGAGGTAGGCGGCGCGGCCCAGACTCACCTCCCCGTCCACCCAGAACCGCCAGGTGAGCACGACGGTGGCCAGGACCTCGAACAGCAGGCTGAAGGTGGCGACGCCGATCAGCACGCGTCGGATCTGCCCGGAGTCCATCGTGCCCGTCTCCGCCTGGGCGAAGAGACGCTGCCGGAGGCCGAGACGGCGAGACAGCGCGACGGCGACGAGTGACGAGAGGGTCATGATCCCGAAGCCGCCGACCTGGATGAGCGCCATGATCACCACCTGGCCGAAGGTGCTCCAGTGGGTGGCGGTGTCGACCACGATGAGCCCGGTCACGCAGACCGCGGAGGTGGCGGTGAAGAGCGCCTCGCCGGGGTTCGTGATCTGGCCCGACGTGGTGGAGACGGGCAGCATCAACAACAGTGTGCCGACGGCGACGGCGGCGGCGAAGGCGAGCACGACCACCCGGGACGGCGACAGCGCCTTTCGTCGTATCGCCACCGAACCTTTGTAGTCGCGGCGGGCACGGCGATCGGCCATGCGGCGTCGTCCTGGACCGTCGACGGCGTCCGCCCGCGTCCGTCGACGGGGACCCGAAGGTCCGGGTGGTTGCCCAGTGGGGTGAAGTGGCATAGAGTGGGGCGCAGTGGGGCTCCGTGGGGGCCGGTGGAGAGGGTTGGGACATGTTCGTCGGGACGTTCGAGCACACGCTCGATGACAAGGGCCGCGTGGTCCTCCCGGTGGTCTTCCGCAGCCAGCTCACGGCCAGCAAGGGGTTCCTCTCCCAACTCGATCGCTGCCTCGGTCTCTGGACCGAAGAGGGGTTCGCCGACGTGGCGCGACGACTCACCGACAACATCCGAGAGGGCCGGGCGCCGCAGGACGCCATGCGCGCCTTCTCCGCCAACGCCTCGGAGGTCGGGCCCGACAGCCAGGGCCGGATCACCATCCCCCAACGACTCCGGGAGTTCGCCCGCCTCGAACGCGACGTCGTGCTCATCGGGGCCATCGACCGCATCGAGGTGTGGAACGTCGACCGCTGGAACGACCAGGCCTCCGCCGCCGACGACAGCCTCGTCAAGGCGGTCACCTCGCTCGGGCTCTGATCCCCGACCCACCCATGTCCGCCCGACCCACTCCCACCCCCACCAGAGAGGACACCCCCCGCCGAGACACCCGAGCACGTCGATGCCGCGGTCCGCTCACCCGCAGCCTCTCGGATCACACGATGGAAGGCCCCTACTCCGCCCGCTTCCCATCGAGCCCAGTCGGGGAGACATCCCGGCGGGCGACCGTGATCCGAGGGGCTGCCGATGAGCGGACCCGGTGCCGGCGCCGCCCGGCGGCCCGGACCGCCATGGACGCCAGCCCCGAGCGCCCCTTCGCCCACCTCCCGGTGATGGCCGAGGAGATCGTCGAGCTGCTCGCCCCGGTGCCGTCCGGCTGGGTGATCGACGCCACCCTCGGCGGCGGCGGGCACGCCGAGGCTCTGCTCGACGCCCACGCCCACCTGCGGGTGCTGGGCATCGACCGCGACCCCTCCGCGCTCGAGGCGGCCACCGACCGCCTCGCCCGTTTCGGGGGGCGGGTCCGCACCGCCCGGGCTCGCTTCGACGCCCTCGCCGAGCCGGCCGGCGGGCTCGACCGACCGGTGGTGGGTGTGCTGTTCGACCTGGGGGTGAGCTCGCCCCAGCTCGACCGACCGGAACGGGGCTTCAGCTATCGCCACGACGGCCCACTCGACATGCGCATGGACCCGACGTCGCGCCGGACCGCGTCCGAGGTGGTGAACGACTACCCAGAGGACCGGCTCGCCGCCGTGTTGCGCGACCTCGGCGATGAGCGCTACGCCCGCCGCATCGCCCGGGCCGTCGTGGCCGCCCGACCGGTGGCCACGACCACCGAGCTCGCCGACCTGGTGCGCGACGCCATCCCCGCCCCCGCCCGGCGCACGGGGGGCCATCCCGCCAAGCGGACCTTCCAGGCCATCCGCATCGAGGTGAACGACGAGCTCGCCATCCTCGCCGACACCCTGGACACGGCGATCGGGCTCCTGGCTCCCGGGGGTCGGATCGTGGTCCTCGCCTACCACTCCGGTGAGGACCGGATCGTCAAGGCCCGGCTCCGGTCGGCGGCCACCGGCGACTGCACCTGCCCCCCCGGTCTCCCGTGCGCGTGCGGCGCCACGCCGTCGGTCCGGCTCCTCAAGCGTGGCGCGTGGACACCCACCGACGCCGAGGTCTCGGCGAACCCACGAGCGGAGAGCGCCCGTCTGCGGGCGGCGGAGAAGCTCGATCCGGAGGAGCGGTGAGCCCGGCGTCGACCGCTCGCGCCCTGCGCCCCGCGTCACCGGCGGAGGCGCCGGCGACCGGTCGCCGCGGCGACGCCGGTCCGGCTCTCGCCGTCGTCGCCCAGCGGCGCCGCCGGAGGAGCTGGCAGGTCGGATCGGTCGCCGGTGTCGTGCTCTTCGTGGCCCTCTTCGCGGTCGCCGGGTTCCAGACCCTCATCGTCTCGTCCCAGAAGCGCATCGACGAGCTCGACCGCAGCATCGTCGCCGCCACGGAGGAGGCCCAGCAGCTCGAGAACCGCCTGGCGCTCCTGCAGAGCCCGCAGCGCATCACCGCCGAGGCGACCGAGCGCCTCGGGATGCTGTCGCCCCCCGGTGTGGGCTACCTCATCCCCGCCCCCGACGACGACGCTCGCGCCGCCGTGGTCCCCGAGCCCTCCTCCATCGCGCCCGAGGTCGCCGCGGACGCCGGGGAGGACGCCGGCGACGGTGAGGATCCCGCCGGTGGCGCCGAGGCGAACGGCGTCGAGTCGGACCCCGGGGACGTCGCGGCCACCGCCGAAGAGGACCGGGACGCCGCCGGGACGGACCGGTGACGCCGCCCCCGCTGACCGCCGCGCCGCCCGAGTCGCCGACGAGGCACGCCCCCTGGAACGACCCGGCCGTCGTCGGCACCCGCCGGCGTCCCTCCAGCGGACGGGCCCCGACCCGGGAGAGCCGACGGGAGCCGCCCGCACGAGCACCGCGTCGAGCGGCCCGGTCCGCGCCGCCCTCGACCCGGAGCGACCGACCGACCCCGACCCGCCGGAGGAGCGAGGCTCCGACCCCGACCCGCCGGAGGAGCGAGGCTCCGACCCCGACCCGCCGGAGGAGCGAGGCTCCGACCCCGACCGAGGAGTCGACCGCCCGACGCCTCGGTGCCGGGACCGTCGAGGCGGGACGCCAGGGCGTGGCCCTCGGCGGCCGTCTCGTCCGCAGCCTCCGCCCGGTTCCTCCGCCGGGCGGGCCGGGCCGCCCCCGTGACGTCCCTGTCGGGCCCCCCGCCGACCACCGCAAGCGCCTCATCGCGGTGCTCGTGGTGATGGGGGTCCTGTTCGCAGTGGTGGCCTCGAAGGTGGTCGACCTCCAGGTCCTGAACCCTGATCGTCACCGGGCGTGGGGGGAGGCCCAACGCGTCGGCACCACCACCCTCGCCGCCGAGCGGGGCTCCATCCTCGACCGCAACGGCGACGAGCTGGCCATCTCCGAACCGGTCAAGTCGGTCTTCGTCGACCCGGCCCTCGTCACCGAGCCCGCCGCCGAAGCCGCCCAGGTCGCACCCCTCCTCGGTCTCGACGTGGCCGAGGTGACCGCCGCGATGGCGGGGGAGGGGCGGTTCGCCTACCTCGCCCGGAAGGTCCCCCTCGAGGTGGCCGACCGGGTGGCCGCCCTCGGCCTGCCCGGCGTCGCGCTCCTCGACGAGAGCCGGCGGTTCCTGCCCGCCGGCGAGTCCGGCCGCTCGCTGCTCGGCACGGTCGACGCCGACAACACCGGGATCTCCGGGCTCGAGGAGCAGTACGGCGACGTGCTCACCGGCACGCCCGGCGAGCTGAGCCTCGAACGCAGCCCCTCGGGGCGGACCATCGCCGTCGGGGACCACAACCTCGTCCCCGCCGTCGCCGGATCCGACCTGACCCTCACCATCGACCGGGCGATCCAGTTCGAGGCGGAGCGCCTCCTCGCCGAGCAGGTCGGCGAGACCGAGGCCCAGGGCGGCATCGCCGTCGTCACCGTGCCGGGGACCGGGGAGATCCTCGCCATGGCCAACGTGGTGCGTGACCAGGAGACCGACGAGATCGTCGTCGGCACCAACAACGCCGCCCTCACCACACAGTACGAGCCCGGCTCGGTCATGAAGATGGTCACGATCAGCACCGCGCTCGAGGACGGGCTCGTGAGCCCATCAACCGAGTTCGACCTGCCCCCGACGCTGAAGGTGGCCGACGCCGAGTTCCAGGAGGCCGAGCCCCGGCCGGCGCTGCGCTGGGACGTCAACGAGATCCTGACCAACTCCTCGAACGTCGGCACCATCAAGATCGGCCAGCAGATCGGCAAGGAACGGCTCCACGACGCCCTGACCTCCTTCGGGTTCGCCGCCCCCACCGGTCTCGACTTCCCCAACGAGTCGTCAGGGGCACTCCTTCCGACCTCGGAGTGGTCGGGCACGTCGCTGGCCACGATCGCCATCGGCCAGGGCGTCGCCGTGTCGCCGCTGCAGATGCTGCTCGCCTACAACGTCGTCGCCAACGGCGGGCAGTACGTCGCCCCCCGCCTCGTGGCCTCCACGACCGACCCCGACGGCGTCGTGCACCCCACCCTGCCCTCCACCGGCCGGACCGTCCTCAGCGAGACGTCGGCGTCGGCCACCAACCTGATGCTCCGCAACGTCGTCAGCACCGGCACCGGCCAGCTCGCCGCCATCCCCGGCTACGACACGGCGGGCAAGACCGGCACGGCGTGGAAGCGCCAGCCGGGCGGCGGGTACCTCGACGAGAACGGGGTCCGCCAGTACCAGTCGACCTTCGTCGGCTTCGTGCCCGCCGAGCAGCCCGCCCTCTCCGTCTACGTGATGATCGACGAGCCCAGGGGCGGGCGCTACACCGGTGGGGCCACCGCGGCCCCGGTGTTCTCGCGGCTGGGGAGCTTCGCGCTGCGCCGTCTCGGTGTCGCGCCGGCCGCCACCGACGCCGCCAACGGCGGCACGACGGTCGACGGGAGGGACGTCTCGGGCGCATCGCCGGGCGGCGTCACCTTCATCGGCGACGACGGTCGTGTCCGGGCGCTCCCGACCGGTACCCCGCCGCCGCCCCCGGCCGTGGTGCCCCACGGTTCGGCGACCGACGACGCAGGGCACTGACGGTGCGGCTGGCCGAGGCCGTGGCCGAGGTCCCGGCCCGCGGCACTCGTGGCGACCAGGCCGTCGGCGTCGAGGACCTGACGCTCGACTCCCGGCAGGTCCGGCCGGGCTGGCTCTTCTGCTGCGTCGTCGGCGCGGAGCGCGACGGGCACGACTTCGCCGGTGAGGCGGTCGCGGCCGGCGCCAGCGCACTCCTGGTCGAACGGCCTCTCCCGTTCGACGTCGCCCAGGTCGTCGTGGAGGACACGCGCATCGCCACCGCGGCAGTGGCCGCCGCCGTCCACGGCCACCCGTCGGCCGACCTCCTGGTGGTGGGGGTCACCGGCACGAACGGCAAGACCACCACCACCCACCTCCTGTCCAACGTCCTCACCGAGGCCGGGATGCGCAGCGAGGTGCTCGGGACCCTCTCGGGCGCGCGGACCACCCCCGAGGCGCCCGATCTCCAGCGGCGCATGGCCGGATGGCGCGACGAGGGGGTCGAGGCGGTGGCGATGGAGGTCTCGTCGCACGCGTTGAGCCTCCACCGGGTGGACGGCACCCGCTTCCGTGTCGGGGTGTTCACCAACCTCGGTCACGACCATCTCGACTTCCACGGCACGATGGAGGCCTACTTCCAGGCGAAGGCTCGCCTGTTCACTCCGGAGTTCGTGGATCGCGCCGTGGTCAACCTCGACAGCCCGTACGGTCGGCTCCTCCTCGACGCCGCACTGGTCCCCACCGAGGGCTTCACCGTCACCGACGTCGAGATCGATCGTCTCGGGGCGTCGAGCTCGGACCTGCGCTGGCGGGGTCGGCGCGTCGTGCTCCCCCTCGGGGGTGCGTTCAACGTCGCCAACGCCCTCGCGGCCGCCGCGACGGCATCCGTGCTCGGCGTCGCGGACGACGTGGTGGCGACCGGTCTGTCGCGCCCGGTGTCCCTCCCGGGGCGGTTCGAGCCGGTCGAAGCCGGACAGCCGTTCGCCGTCGTGGTCGACTTCGCGCACACCCCGGACGGGCTGGCGGGCCTCCTCGAGGCGGCGTCGTCGCTCGGGGGCGACGGCACCGCTCGTGGGGCGGTGACGGTCGTGTTCGGGTGCGGCGGCGAACGCGATCCCGACAAGCGCCCCTCGATGGGCGAGGTGGCCGCCCGGGGTGCGGACCGCGTGGTCGTCACCTCCGACAACTCCCGGGGCGAGCCCACCGGGGCGATCATCGACGCCATCGTCGACGGCTACGAGCGCGCACATCCCCGACGCTCCGCGGAGCTCGTCGTGGAGCCGGATCGGCGCCTCGCGATCGCCGCCGCCATCCGGGGTGCAGCGGCGGGGGACGTCGTCCTCGTGGCCGGCAAGGGCCACGAGCGCACCCAGGACCTGGGCGGGGTCGTGCAGCCGTTCGACGACCGGGCGGTGGCCCTCGAGGTGCTGGCCGACGCGGGGTGGGGCGCATGATCCGGCTCCTCGTCGCCGCCGGGGTCTCGCTGGCGGTGTCGCTGCTCGGCACCTGGCTGCTCATCGGCGCCCTCGAACGTCGGCACATCGGTCAGCCCATCCGCGAGGACGGCCCGGAGGGTCACATCACCAAGGCCGGCACCCCGACGATGGGCGGGGTGGCCATCGTCGTCGCGGCGGCGTCGGCGTGGTTCATCAGCGATCTCTCGGGAGCCGTCTACACGCGTCGCGGGCTGCTGTGCATGGCGGCGATCGTGCTCGCCGGGGTGGTCGGGCTCGTCGACGACGGCCTCAAGGTCTTCCGCGAGCGCAACCTGGGCCTCAACAAGCGGGCCAAGATGATCGGCCTGCTCACCGTGGCCGTCGGGTTCGCGGTGTCGATGCTGGTCTTCACGAACGTCAAGACGACGATCTCGTTCTCCCGGTTCGACTTCCCCGGCATCGAGATCGGCTCCGTCGGGTGGGCCGTCTTCGCGGTGTTGTTGATCCTCGCCACCACCAACGCCGTCAACCTCACCGACGGCCTCGACGGGCTGGCTGCCGGGTCGGCCATCTTCGCCTTCGCCGCCTACACCGTCATCGCCTTCTGGGGCTTCCGCCACATCGAGGTCTACAGCGACGAGAGCTTCCTCGACACGGCAGTGGTGGCGGCGTCGATGCTCGGCGCCTGCGCCGGGTTCCTGTGGTGGAACGCTGCGCCGGCGAAGATCTTCATGGGTGACACCGGTTCGCTCGCCATAGGGGCGGGTCTGGCCGCTCTCGCCCTGTCGACCAACACGGCGCTGCTGCTCCCGATCATCGGGGGCCTCTTCGTGATGGAGACGGTGTCGGTCATCCTCCAGGTCGGCAGCTTCCGCCTCCTCGGTCGGCGCGTGTTCCGGATGGCCCCGTTGCACCACCACTTCGAGCTCGGGGGTTGGCCGGAGACCACGGTGATCATCCGGCTGTGGATCGTCGCCGGGCTCTTCACCGCCCTCGCCCTGGGCCTCTACTACGCCGACTTCGTCCGCCTGCCCGGGACGATCGACTGATGGCCCCGGACCCGCCCCCCGACCCTGCCGAGCTGCGGAGGGTCCTCGTTCTCGGCCTGGGGGTCACGGGACGGGCGGTCACCAGCGCCCTGCTCCGCCGGGGGGTCGACGTGGTGATCGTCGACGACCATCCCACCGAGGCCACGTCGGCTGCGGCACGATCCCTCGCCGTGGACCTGTTGGTGGAACCGGCCGACGCCGAGCTCGACGCGGCACTGGCATCGGTCGACGTCGTCGTGCCGAGCCCCGGCGTGCCCGACCGCCATCCCGTCTTCGCGCTCGCCGCCCGTCGGGGCGTGCCCGTCCGCTCCGAGTTCGACCTCGCCGCCCGCTGGGACGACCGGCCGATCGTCGCCATCACCGGTACCGACGGCAAGACCACGGTCACCACCATGGTGGCGGCGATGCTCGACGGCTCGGGCATCGCCACCGCGGCGTGCGGCAACACCGACGTCCCGCTCGTCGAGGCGCTCGACGACCCGGCGACGCAGGTCTTCGTGGTGGAGGCCTCCTCGTTCCGCCTCGGCCACACCCACCGGTTCCGTCCGGCGGTCGCGACCTGGCTCAACTTCGCGCCGGACCACCTCGACGTCCACGCGTCCCTCGAGGCCTACGAGGCCGCCAAGGCCCGCATCTGGGCCGACCTCGGGCCGGAGGCGGTCGCCGTCGTGAACGCCGACGACCGCACCGTCGCCCGCCACCGACCCGGATCGGGCCGCGTCGTCACCTTCGGCCTCGGCGCCGGACCCGGGGCCCCCGGGCCCGGCACCGGCTCGCCCGACGCCACGGTCGTGGACGGCGTGCTCGTCGCACCGGATGGCGAGGCACTGGTCCCGGTCGCCGACCTGCCACGCGCCGCGCCGCACGACCTGGCCAACGCCCTCGCCGCGTCGGTCACCGCGATGGCCGCCGGCGCCGACGTCGAGGCGGTGCGCCACGTGCTGCGCACCTTCCCGGGCCTGCCCCACCGCGTCGAGCTCGTCGGCGAGGCGACCGGCGTCCGGTGGTACGACGACTCGAAGGCCACGACACCCCACGCCGCGCTGGCCGCGCTGGCCGGGTTCGACTCGGTGGTCCTCCTCGCCGGGGGTCGCAACAAGGGGCTCGACCTCACCCCGCTGGGGTCCGCCGTGCCACCGGTGCGGGCCGTGGTCGCCATCGGCGAGAGCGCCGACGAGGTCGCCGTGGCCTTCGCCGGGAAGGTCCCCGTCGTGACGGTGCGGACCGACATGGCCGACGCCGTCGCGTCCGCCGCCCGGCTCGTCGCCCCCGGCGACGTCGTCGTGCTGTCGCCGGGCTGCACGTCGTTCGACTGGTTCGGGTCCTACGCCGAACGGGGCGACGCGTTCGCCCTCGAGGTGCAGCGCCTCCGTGCGGGGATCGAGGGGTCGTGACGGTCCCGTTGCGAGCGCCTCGCCGGACCCGGTCCCGCACCGGAACCGCGCGGGCCGCCGCCCCCGAGGCGACCCCGAAGACCCGGGGCACCTTCGCCTGGCTCTTCGCGATCGTCGTCGTACTGAACCTCATCGGCCTGGTCATGGTGCTGTCGGCCTCGGCGGTCACCGCGCTCTACGAGTACGGCAGCCCCTGGTACCAGTTCCAACGCCAGTTCATCTGGCTGGCGCTCGGCTCGGTGGCCCTCCTCGTCACCCTGCGGGTCGACTACCGCCGTTGGCGGCGGATCACCACGCCGCTCCTGCTCGTGTCCCTCGGCCTGCTGGTCCTCGTCCTCGTCCCCGGGCTGGGGGTGAGCGTCAACGGCGCGTCCCGCTGGTTGGGCTTCGGGCAGCTGCGGATCCAGCCCTCGGAGATGGCCAAGCTCACCGTCGTGCTCTTCGTGGCCGACCTCCTCGCCCGCCGTGGCGACCGGGTCCGGGACTGGCGTCTCGGCCTCCAGCCGGTGATGGTGGTCTTCGCCGTCGTCGCCGTGCTGTTCCTCCTGCAGCCGAACCTCGGCACGACCATCATCCTCGGCGCCATCGTGCTCGCCATGCTCTTCGTGGCCGGCACGCCGCTGCGCCCGCTCGGTGTGACGGTGGGGATCCTGAGCGCGGGAGCAGTGGGGCTGGCGTTGGTGGAGCCGTACCGCTTCCGCCGGTTGATGGCCTTCGTGGACCCGTGGGCCGACCCGTTGAACACCGGCTTCCAGACCGTCCAGAGCCAGACCGGCCTCGCCAACGGCGGCCTCTTCGGCACGGGGCTCGGCGAGGGCCGGGCCAAGTGGGGGTTCCTCCCCGAGGCCCACACGGACTTCATCTACGCCATCATCGGCGAAGAGCTCGGCCTCATCGGCGCGCTCGCAGTGGTCGGGCTCCTGGTCGCGTTCGGGCTGCTCGGGGTGCGCACCGCGCTGCGGGCCCCCGACCGTTTCGGGATGCTCGTCGCCACCGGCGTCACCGCCTGGATCCTCGTGCAGGCCTTCGTGAACATCGGCGCGGTGGTCGGGGTGCTCCCGATCACCGGTGTGCCGCTGCCCTACGTGTCGGCGGGCGGATCGTCGTTGTTGTTCACCATGATCGCCGCAGGGCTCCTCTTGAACATCGCCCGACAGGGCCGGTGATGGGAGGCCGGTCGCCGGCCTCGGGCTGTTGGGCCGTCATCGCCGGTGGCGGCACGGCCGGTCACGTGCTGCCCGGGTTGGCAGTGGCCCGGGCGCTGGTGGCACGGGGCCACGACACAGGGAGCATCCACTTCGTGGGGAGCGCCCGGGGCCTCGAGGCGCGCCTCGTCCCCGAAGCCGGGTTCGGGGCGACGCTGCTGCCCGGGCGGGGGATCCGACGGCAGGTCACCCTTGCCAACGTCGGCGCGGCGTGGGGCCTCCTGCGGGCGGTCTGGCAGGCCGTGTTCCTCGTGCGCCGCCTGCGGCCGGCGGTCGTGCTCACCCTCGGCGGGTACGCCAGCGTGGCCTGTGTCGTCGGAGCCTGGCTCTGGCGGGTCCCGGTCGTGGTCACCGAGCAGAACGCCCGCGCCGGCGCCGCGAACCGTCTGGCCGGCCGCTTCGCCCGGGCCTGTGCGGTGCCCTTCCCCGAGACCGACCTCCCCCGCAAGGTCGTCACCGGGAACCCCGTCCGGCCCGAAGTGCTGGCCGTCGATCGCGTCGGCGGTCGCGACGACGCCCGCCGCGCGCTCGGCCTGCCCCTCGACGCCACCGTCGTCTCGGTCGTGACCGGCTCGCTCGGCTCGACCCGGGTCAACGCCGCCGTGCTCGAGGCCCTGCCCGCCTGGGCCGGCCGGGGCGACCTCGCCCTCCGCCACGTCGTGGGCACCCGGGACTTCGATGCGATGGGCCCTCCGCCCGAGCTCGCCGGCCTGACCTATCAACGGATCCGCTACGAGGACCGGATGGACCTCGTGCTCACCGCCAGCGACCTGCTCATCGGTCGGTCAGGGGGCACGACGGTCGCCGAGCTGGCCGACGTGGGTCTCGCCTCCGTGCTCGTCCCCTTCCCCGCCGCGCCCCGGGACCACCAGACCGCCAACGCCCGCCCGCTCGTCCGGGCGGGGGGGGCCGTGCTCGTGCCCGACGCCGAGCTCGACGGGCCACGCCTCCTCGCCGAGGTGACCCCCCTGATCGACGAGCCGTCACGCCTGGCCGACATGGGGGCCGCCGCCCGTAGCCTGGCCCGACCCGACGCCGCCGAACGGGTGGCCGACCTCGTGGAGGAGCACGCCGTCCGTGCCCGCTGATCCCCCTCGCCCCGTCGGGGGCGTCGACCGACCCGAGGCGCCGGCGACGATCGCCGCCGCCGCCATCGCCGAGGCGGCGTCGCGCCTCGACCTCTCCCGACCGCAGGTCGTGCACGTCATCGGCGTCGGCGGCGCAGGGATGAGCGCCATCGCCGAGGTCCTCGTGGCGATGGGCCACACCGTCTCGGGGAGCGACCTCAAGGCGTCCACAGGGCTGGAGCGACTCCGGGCCCTCGGCGTCGATGTCACCGTCGGCCACGCCGCCGCCAACCTCCCCGAGGGCGTCGACTTCGTGGCGATCTCGACGGCCATCCCGCCCCACAACCTCGAGGTCCGCGCTGCGGAGGCGTCCGGCATCCCCGTCGTTCGCCGGGCCGAGCTGCTCGCCGCGATCGCCGCGACCCGGCGGGCGCTCGCGGTCGCCGGCACCCACGGCAAGACCACCACGTCCTCGATGCTGGCCCTCGTGCTCGTCGAGGCCGGGGCCCACCCCTCGTTCATCATCGGCGGCGACGTCAACGAGATCGGGTCCGGTGCGGCCTGGGATCGTGGCGACTGGTTCGTCATCGAGGCGGACGAGAGCGACGGCTCCGGGTTCGCGCTGCCCCGCCACGGGGCGATCGTGACCAACGTCGAGCCCGATCACCTCGAGTTCCACGGGTCGGTGGAGGCTCTCCATCGGGCCTTCGCCGACTTCCTCGAGGGGACGCCCGGTCCGCGTGTGGTCTGCGCCGACGATCCCGTCGCCGCCGACCTCGGGCGGGTCGCAGGGGCCGTCAGCTACGGCACGGCGCCGGACGCCGACTACCGCCTCGAGCGGCTGCGCAGCGGGCGGGGCGGCGTCCGGTTCTCCGTCGTGCACCGCGATGTCGACCTCGGGGAGGTGCACCTCCCGGTGCCGGGCGCCCACAACGCCCGCAACGCCTGCGCAGCGGTGGCGATGGCCACCGAGCTCGGCGTGGACTTCGCCGCGGTCACCGCCGCCCTCGGGCGGTTCGCGGGCGTGGCGCGCCGCTTCCAGTTCCGGGGTGAGGCGGGAGGCGTGACCTTCGTCGACGACTACGCCCACCTCCCCACCGAGGTCACCGCGGCGGTGGAGGCCGGCCGGGACGGGGGGTGGGGGCGGGTCGTCGCCGTCTTCCAACCGCATCGCTACAGCCGCACCGCCGCGCTGTGGCAGGACTTCGGGGACGCCTTCGCCGATGCCGACGCAGTGGTCGTCACCGACGTCTACCCCTCGGGCGAGACACCCCGGCCCGGGATCAGCGGCAAACTGATCGTGGACGCCGTGCTCGACACTCACCCCTTCCGGGCGGTGGCCTACCTCCCCCGTCGAGCGGAGCTCGTGGAGTACCTCGCCGGGCGGCTCCGCCCCGGTGACCTGTGCCTGACGCTGGGCGCCGGTGACCTCACGGTCGTGCCCGACGACGTGATCGACCTGCTCGCCGACGCCGGCCCTCCGTCATCGTGACCCGGTGCGGGGTGGCCCGGTGAACGCGGCCACCGACGCCGTCGTCGTCGCGGTGGCCGAGCGCCTCGGC
Organism: Acidimicrobiales bacterium; assembly: GCA_025455885.1. Classification (NCBI taxonomy): domain Bacteria; kingdom Bacillati; phylum Actinomycetota; class Acidimicrobiia; order Acidimicrobiales; species Acidimicrobiales bacterium. The sequence continues at coordinate 28,784 of JALOLR010000024.1, read as the reverse complement.
TCGAGGGCACGGCGCGCCGCCGCCGTCGGTCCCCTCACCACCTACCGGGTGGGGGGTCGGGCCGCCCTGCTCGTCGAGGGGGTCACGGTCGCGGAGCTGCGGGTCGTCGCAGAGGCGGTCCGGGCCGGCGTGCCGGTGCTGGTCGTCGGTCGCGGGTCGAACCTGCTCGTGGCCGACGCCGGGTTCCCGGGGATCGCCGTCACCCTCGGTGACGACCTCGCGCAGGTTCGGATCGACGGGACCACCGTGACCGCCGGCGGAGCGGCGAGCCTCCCCGTGGTGGCGCGCCGGACCGTCGCTGCGGGTCTGACCGGCTTCGAGTGGGCCGTGGGCGTCCCGGGCTCGATCGGCGGGGCGGTCCGGATGAACGCCGGTGGTCACGGATCGGACATGGCGGCGTCGCTGCGGAGGGTCCACGTGCTCGACCTGCACGACGGCGAGGATGGGTGGGTGCCCGCCGACGCCCTCGAACTCGGCTACCGCCGTTCCCGGCTGCGCCGCGACCAGGTCGTGCTGGCCGCCGAGCTCGAGCTGGCCCCCGGCACGACGGCGACCGGCGAGGCCGAGCTGGCCGACATCGTGCGGTGGCGACGGGCGAACCAGCCCGGGGGCGCGAACGCCGGCTCGGTGTTCACCAACCCGCCCGGCGACTCCGCAGGGCGGCTCATCGACGCCGTCGGGGCGAAGGGCCGCCGGGTGGGCAGCGCCCAGGTGTCCACCAAGCACGCCAACTTCATCCAGGTCGACGACGGCGGCTCGGCCGACGACGTCGTCGCGCTGATGGCCGAGGTCCGGGCCGCCGTCGCGGCCGGGACCGGGGTCGAGCTCCATGCCGAGACGCGCATGGTCGGCTTCCCCGCCGAGACGGTGCGGAGCGCCGGCGGCTCGGTCGACGACGGCTCGGTCGACGGCGGCGCAGGGACCGGCTCATGAGCGCCGCCGTCGCCGAACCGGTCGCCGATCCCGGGGTCGACCCCCGCATCGCAGCCCGTCGTGACGCCGTGGTGGCCCACGGCCGCCGCCGCCGGTGGCGTCGCCTGGCCTTGGTCCTCGGCGTGCTGGCCCTCGTCGCCGCAGGTTGGTACGCCACGAGGACGCCCCTCCTCGATGTTGATTCCATCGAGGTCCGGGGCGCCGATCGCACCGGGGCCGACCAGGTGGTCCTCGCCTCGGGCCTACGTCCCGGTGCCCCGCTCGCCGGTCTCGACCAGGCGAGCGCGACCCGGGCCGTCGAGGCCCTCCCGTGGGTCGAGTCCGTCGACGTGGAGCGGCGCTGGGGCGGCGAGGTGGTGATGACCGTCGTCGAGCGGACGCCGGTGGCCACCGTGGCCACCGAGACCGGGGCCCAGGCGCTCGTCGACACCACGGGCCGGGTGCTCGCGGTGGTGCCGGCGGAGGAGCCGCTGCCGGTGGAGGCGCCGCTGCTCCCGATCGTGGGGGTCGTCGCCCCCGAACCGGGCGCCACCCTCGGCCCCGACGCCGCCGGGGCCCTGGAGGTGGCCACGATCGCCTCTCCCGGCCTGCGGGCCCGGCTGGCCAACATCGCGGTCTGGTCGGGCGGGCAGCTGAGCCTCACGCTCCTCCCGCAGGGCGGCGCCGACCTCGGTCCGCCCACCGAGCTCCCCGCCAAGCTGGCGTCGCTCGTCACCGTGCTCTCCCAGGTCGATCCCACCGGGCTGCTCACCGTCGGTCTGCGCGTCCCCGACCTCCCCACGGTGACCCGCCAGTGAGCTCGCCGAGCGCGGTCCGGTGCCGCTGCCGAGATACCCGGGCCGACCAGGGGGGTCAGGTAACCTCTGGCCACTCTCACCATCCACGTGAGGTCGACACGACGACCGGCCCCGGCCGGCCCCACGGGTCCGACCTCGCAGCGCCGTCGAGAACGATCGCATGTCCAACCACCCCGTAGAGGAGAGGCCCATGGCCGCCAACCCGCAGAACTACCTTGCGGTCATCAAGGTCGTCGGTGTCGGCGGCGGTGGTGTCAACGCCGTCAACCGGATGATCGACGCGGGGCTGAAGGGCGTCGAGTTCATCGCCGTCAACACCGATGCGCAGGCCCTGCTCATGAGTGACGCCGACGTGAAGCTCGACATCGGACGGGAGCTCACCCGCGGCCTGGGAGCCGGCAGCGACCCCGAGGTCGGCAAGGCCGCCGCCCAGGCCCACACCGAGGAGCTCGAGGAGGCCCTGAAGGGGGCCGACATGGTCTTCATCACCGCCGGCAAGGGCGGCGGCACGGGCACCGGCGCGGCCCCGGTCATCGCCGAGATCGCCAAGTCCGTGGGGGCGCTCACGATCGGCGTCGTCACCCGTCCGTTCGGCTTCGAGGGCAAGCGGCGCGCCGTGCAGGCCGAGACCGGCATCAAGCAGCTCAAGGAGAAGGTCGACACCCTCATCGTCATCCCGAACGACCGGCTGCTCACCGTCTCCAACGACAAGACCTCGGTCCTCAACGCCTTCAAGATGGCCGACGAGGTCCTCCTCCAGGGCGTGCAGGGCATCACCGACCTGATCACGACTCCGGGCCTCATCAACACCGACTTCGCCGACGTGAAGATGATCATGAGCGACGCCGGATCGGCCCTCATGGGGATCGGCTACGGGTCGGGGGAGGGCCGGGCGCTCGCCGCGGCCCGTTCCGCCATCTCCTCGCCCCTGCTCGAGGCGTCCATCGAGGGGGCGCGGGGCATCCTGCTCACGATCGCCGGTGGCAGCGATCTCGGGCTCTTCGAGGTCAACGAGGCTGCCGAGGTGATCCACGGCGTCGCCCACCCCGACGCCAACATCATCTTCGGCACGGTCATCGACGACGAGATGGGCGACGAGGTCCGGGTCACCGTCATCGCCGCCGGATTCGACCGTTGGGACGGCGACAAGCGGCCCGCCGGGCGGGCCGGTGAGGCGCCCGTCCGTGACGTCTTCGCGTCGGACGACGACGATCTCGTCGACGGCGAGGGCGACGACGACTTCGACGTGCCGTCGTTCCTCCAGTAGTCCCGCCGGCGATGTGGCAGTGGTCGGGTCCTGCCGGGCCGTCGACCGTCGCCCGCATCGTGGCCACCGGTGTCGCCGACGGCGACCTCTCCGTCCGGCAAGTCGGTGCCGACCTCGACGGCCGGCGACGGGCGGTCGTCGATCGGCCGTGGATGTGGCTCGACCAGGTGCACGGCGCCGCCGTGGTCACGCTCGGTCCCGACGACGACGTGGCCGCCGTCGCGGGGAGTGCCGCCGACGCGGTGGTGACGGCGCGCGCCGACGTCGCACTCGCCGTGCACACCGCCGACTGCGCACCGGTCGGCCTCGTCTCCGGCGACGGGCTGATCGGGGCCGTCCACGCGGGGTGGCGGGGTCTGCGTGACGGGGTGCTCGTGGCCGCGGTCACCGAGATGCGCCACCAGGGGGCGACCGACATCGCTGCGGTCCTCGGTCCCTGCATCGGCGTCGAGTGCTACCGGTTCGGCGACGACGGCCTGGCGGCGATGGTCGACCTCCTCGGACCGACCGTGCGCGGCCTGACCCGGGAGGGTGAGCCGGCCCTCGACCTGCGTCGGGGCGTCGAGGTGGCTCTCGCCGCGGCCGGGGTGGCGGTCGTGGCCGCCGACCCCACGTGCACGGCGTGCGGCGAGCCGGCGGGCGGCCCGCCCTCGGGTCCTCCCGGCCACTGGTCCCACCGGGCGCGGGCCGACACCGGGCGACAGGCCCTCGTGGTCTGGCTCGATCGCACCGGCGACGGTCCGTGACGGTGCCCCTCGACCGGGAAGCGATCGCGGCCAACCATCGGCGGCTGCTCGCCCGCATCGCCACCGGCGCGCCCGGCCGATCGGTCCGGTTGGTCGCGGTGACGAAGGGCTTCGGCGAGGACGCGGTCCGGGCCGCCCTCGACCTCGGGCTCCACGACCTGGGCGAGAACTACGCCCAGGAGCTCCTGGCCAAAGCCGCCGGGCTGGGCGGCGACGCCCGAATCCGCTGGCGGTTCCTCGGTCGGCTCCAGCGCAACAAGGTCCGCGGGTTGGCGCCGGTGGTGGCCGTCTGGGAGAGCGTCGACCGTCCCGAGCTCGTCGACGAGATCGCCCGCCGTGCCCCCGGAGCCTCGGTGTACGTCCAGGCCAACCTCTCGGGCGAGGCTCAGAAGGGCGGCGCCGAGATGGGTGACGTCGCCGGGCTGGTGGCCCGCGCCCGGTCGGCGGGTCTCGCCGTCGACGGGTTGATGGGCGTCGCCCCGGCGGGTCCGCCCGAGGCCGCCCGGCCGGGCTTCCGGGCCCTCGTCGACCTGGCCGACGAGCTCGGCGTCGAGGACCGGTCCATCGGCATGAGCAACGACCTCGACGTGGCCCTCGAAGAGGGGGCGACCGAGGTGCGGGTGGGGACCGGGCTGTTCGGGCCCCGGCCGGCACGCACCTGACCTCGGCGGCGGGCCGCGGCGTCGCGAGGCTCGAGTCGGGCGCCGAGGCCCGTGGGCACGACCGCAGCCACTACCCTGTCCGTCGATTCACACGACGGCGATCCGCCGTTCACGGAGGACCTTTCGATGGCGAACACGTGGCGCAAGGCCATGACGTACCTCGGGCTCGGACCCGACGACGAGTACGACGACCGCGACGTCCGTGACGACGCCGCGCCGGCCCGTGAGGGCGGCCCGGCCGGTCCGCCGCCCGCCCGGTCCGCGGCCCCGTCCCGTTCACGTCCGCCGGCCCCGAAGGGTGTGCCGGCGCCGCCCGCCGCGGCGTTCCCGGGCCCCGCCGTCGAGCCGACCGAGCCGCCGGCGGTGCGCACGCTCCCCACGCCCGGTGACGACGCCCCGAAGCCCAGGGTGCGGGCCGTGCCCCGCACGCCCCAGGTGAAGGCCCACCTCGTGGCCCCGGTGTCGTTCAACCAGGCCCAGGAGGTCGCCGACCGCTTCAAGGCCTCCCAGCCCGTCGTGCTCGACCTCTCCGGCGTCGACCGCGACCTGTCCCGCCGCCTGATCGACTTCTCGAGCGGCCTCTGCTACGGCCTGGCCGGTCAGATGGGCAAGGTCGCCAACCACGTCTACCTGCTCACCCCGGCCGGGGTCGAGATCTCGGCGGAGGAGCGTCGACGACTGGGTGACGCCTCCCTCACCGGCGCCTAGGGAGCCGTGTGATCAGCCTCATCCTGGCCGTCCTCCAGCTGTTCATCCTCGCCCTGCTGGCCCGCATCGTCCTCAGCTGGTTCCCGGCGACGGGAGGCGCGCTCGACGGCGTCCAGCGCTTCCTGTTCCGGATCACCGAGCCGGTCCTCGCCCCGGTCAGGGCGGTGCTGCCCCCTGTCCGCCTGGGCGCGATGGCGCTCGACCTCTCACCGATCGTGGTGTTCATCGCCCTCCAGCTGCTGATCAGCTTCCTCGCCCGCGTCTGATCGGTCGGTCCCGGCGGGGGCATCGTTCGTCGGTCGATCGGCCCCCGGTACCATCACCGCGATGGAAGGCACCCCCGGTACTCCGCATCTCCTCACCGACGTCAGGTTCTCGGTCAGCCGCAAGGGCTATGACCCCGACGAGGTGGACAACTTCCTCGAGCGGGTCAGCGCGGCCGTCGCCCAGCTCCAGGACAAGCTCCGCCAGGCCACGACCCAGGCCGAGGACGCCGAGAGCCGGGCCACCGAGGCCGCCCGCACCCAGGCGGTGCTCCAGGCCCGTCTCGACGCCGTGGAGGGCGAGCTCGAGGCGGCGCGCGGAGCTGGGGCCGGCGCGGTGCCGCGGAGCCCGGAGGACGACGCCGAGAACGCCTCGAAGGTGCTGGTCCTGGCCCAGCGGACGGCCGACGCCGCGATCGAGGACGCCAACGCCACCGCCAGCACCACGCTGGCCGAGGCCCGTTCGAAAGCCGCGGCACTCGTGGGCGACGCCGAGCAGGAGTCGGCACGCCTGCTGGCCGCCGCCCGCGTCGAGGCCTCGGCGCTCGTGACCCGTCAACGTGACACCCTCGCCGGCGAGATCCGCGATCTCGAGGCCGTGCGGGACTCGGTGGCCACCGACGTCTCGATCCTCGAGTCGCACGTCGGTGAGCAGCGATCGGCGTTGCAGGGGTCGATCGCCCGCCTCCAGGCCCTCCTCGACGACCCGGCGGCGTTCCGTGTCGACCCGGCCCCGGGGGTCAGCGGCGCCGGGCTCGACGACGTGGCCGTTGCCGAGGCCGTCGTCGTCGAGGACGACGACGGCACCGTTGCCGAGGTCGCCGAGGCCGAGGCCGTCACCGACTCGGCCGACGCGCCCGTCGCCGAGGAGGGCCCGCACGGGGCCGAGTCCGTCGAGGTGGACCAGCCGGCGGCCCTGTTCGACGGTGGACCCGACGAGGGAGAGGCCACCCGAGCCCACGACAGCCTCGCCGACGACTCCCCGCTGGGGCCGGCCGACGACGACGCCGACGCCGCCATGAAGGCCTTCTTCGAGGCCGAGTTCGACGACGATCCGGGGCGCCCCGGTCGTTGACGCTCAGGCGTCGGCGGTCGCCACCGCCCGGGTGAGGCCCACGGCGACGGCGTGGCCCCCCAGGTCGAGGTCGACCCGGTCGCCGGCCGTGAGCGCTTCGACCAGCTCCAGGCCGACGGCGAGCACCTCTGCGGCGATCTCGGCGCGGTGGCGCTCGACCACCTCCCCGATCTCGGTGTCGGCGACCAGCTCGACGCGCACGCGGTCGGCGATCGCCAGGCCCACCTGCTTGCGGGCGTCGTTGAGCGCCCGCACCAGCTCCCGGGCCACGCCCTCGGCGCGCAGGGCGTCGTCGAGCTCGAGGTCGAGGGCGACGGCCCACCCGTCGTCCTCCACCAGCGCCAGCGACTCGTGGCGGTCGGCGCGCACCTCGACCTCCTCGGCGTCCAGGCGTTCGCCGGCCACCTCCACCCAGCCGTGCTCGGTGAGCGAGGCCTTGAGAGCCGAGCCGTCGGCGTCGGCCAGGGCCGCTTTCACTGCGTTGACCCTCGGCCCGAGGCGCGGGCCCAGCGCCCGGAAGTTGGGCACGACGGTCCAGCTCATGAGCCCCGACACAGTGTCGATGCGCTCGAGGAGCTTGACGTTGAGCTCGGAACGGATCTCGGCCTCGACCTCGGCGTCGAGCTCGGCGCCGGGGTGCAGGAGCAGAGCGCGGGGGAGGGGCTGGCGCACCTTGGCCTTGGCGTCGGTCCGGGCCGCCCGGCCGAGGGCGACCAACCGTCGGGCCGCGGCCATCTGGTCGGCCAGATCGGCGTCGTGGCGACCACCCGGCGCGGGCCAGTCGGAGAGGTGCACCGACGGGGCCCCGGTGAGCGCCGTGTACAGCTCGTCGGCCAGGAAGGGCGTGAACGGCGCCATCAGCTGGGACACGGTGACGAGGCACTCGTGGAGCGTGGCGTGGGCCACGGGATCGCTGGCCTTCCAGAAGCGGGGGCGCGAGCGGCGCACGTACCAGTTCGACAGGTCGTCGATGAAGGCCGCGAGGCGCGTCGCCGCGGCGAAGGCGTCGAACCCCTCGAGGCCGGAGGTGACGACCTCCACGGTCTCGTCGAGCTCGGAGAGGATCCAGCGGTCGAGGACGTGCGACGCCGGCGGTGACGCATCGTCGCGATCCGGCGTCCACCCGTCGAGGTCGGCGTAGGTCGCGAAGAACGACCAGACGTTCCACAACGTGAGCAGCGTCTGGCGGGTCGCCTCCCGGATCCCGTCGGGGAAGACGCGACGCGGGGTCCACGGCTGCCCTGCGGAGAAGAAGTACCACCGCAGGGCGTCGGCGCCGAGGGTGTCGAAGATGTCGAACGGGGCGATCACGTTGCCCTTCGACTTCGACATCTTCTGGCCGTGCTCGTCGACGATCAGGGCCAGGCAGACGACGTTGCGGTACGGGGTGGCGTCGAAGACCAGCGAGTTCACGGCGAGCAGCGAGTAGAACCAGCCGCGGGTCTGGTCGATGGCCTCGCAGATGAAGTCCGCGGGGAACGATCCGTCCAGCTCCCCGGCCCCGGCGAAGGGGTAGTGGTGTTGGGCGGTCGGCATGGACCCCGAGTCGAACCAGGCGTCGAGTACGGGCGGGATCCGCCGCATCGGGCGGTCGCAGTCCGGTGCGGTGCACGGGAAGGTGACCTCGTCGATCGACGGGCGGTGGAGGTCGAGGTCGGCGAGGTCCAGCCCCGAGAGCGCGGCCAGCTCGTCGACCGAGCCGACGCAGTGCTCCCCACCGCACCCCTCGCAACGCCAGATCGGCAACGGTGTCCCCCAGAACCGGTCGCGGGAGAGCGCCCAGTCGACGTTGCCCTCGAGCCACTTCCCGAAGCGGCCGTGCTTGATGAACTCCGGGTGCCACCCGATCGTGTCGTTCTCCCGTAGCAGCGTGTCGCGTTGCTCGGAGGTGCGGACGAACCACGAGGTCTTGGCCCAGTAGATGAGCGGGGTGCCGCACCGCCAGCAGTGGGGATAGGTGTGCTCGTAGTCCTGGCGCCGGACCAGCAGGCCCCGCGAGGCGAGCTCGGCGATGATCTCCTCGTCGGCGTCCTTCACGAAGCGGTGCGCATGGGCCGGCACGGTGTCGTCGAACGCCGCCTCGCCGTCGACCGGGTTGAGCACCGGGAGGCCCTCGAGGCGGGCGACGACCGCGTCGTCCTCCCCGAACGCGGGGGCGAGGTGCACGATGCCCGACCCGTCCTCGGTCGACACGAACTCGGCGGCCACCACCCGCCAGCCGTCGGCCCCGGGGGGCGGGTCCAGCGTGGTGAACGGGCGCTCGTAGCGGCGGCCGACGAGGTCGGCGCCGCTGAGGCGGGCGATCACGGAGGCGTCCTCCGGAGCCCGGGCGGCGGCCATGATCAGGTCGCGTCCGCCGTCGCCGTCGGACACCCGGACGTAGTCGATCGTGGCGCCCACGGCGGCCCCCGTGTTGGAGAGGAGCGTCCAGGGGGTCGTGGTCCAGACGAGCAGGTCGGCGTCGTCGTCGACGAGGGGGAACCGGACGTAGACGGACGGGTCGACGACGTCGCGGTACACGTCGGGCTGGCCGAGCTCGTGGCTCGACAGGGCCGTGCCGCAGCGGCCGCAGTACGGCGAGACCTTGTGGCCCTCGTAGAGCAGGCCCTTGTCCCAGAGCTGGCGAACGAGCCACCAGACCGACTCGATGTAGGTGTTGTCGAGCGTCCAGTAGGCGTCGGCGGTGTCGATCCAGACCCCGGCCCGCTCGGTGAGGGCCTCCCAGTCGGCGACGTAGCGCTGCACGGACTCGCGGCAGCGACGGTTGAACTCGGCGATCCCGAACGCCTCGATCTGGTGCTTGGTCGACAGGCCCAGCTCGCGCTCGACCTCGAGCTCGACGGGGAGGCCGTGGCAGTCCCAGCCCCCCTTGCGGGGAACGTCGCGCCCTCGCATGGTCTGGAAGCGGGGGTACAGGTCCTTGAAGGCCCGCGCCCAGACGTGGTGCAGGCCGGGGCGACCGTTGGCGGTCGGCGGACCCTCGTAGAAGACCCACGGCTCGTTCCCGGCCCGCAGGGTGCGGGCGGCGTCGGGGATGCCCTCGGAACGCCACCGGGTGAGGATGCGTTCTTCGAGGGTCGGGAGGTCGAGATCGGGGTCGACGGGGCCGAACGGCATCCGGCAAGGCTACTGGTGCGCCCGTGGGCCCCCGATCGTCGCCGGCGGTCGTCGGAGGGCCGACGCACCTTGACGCTGCTGGCGGCCAGGTCGTAGGGTCCGGCACCTTTGTGGCGGGAGCCGGGGAGCCCGACCACCGTCCCCTGCGGTGCTGTCGGCGCTGCCGTCGCCGACGGTGGCGATCCCACCCTGGTTCCCGCAGGCCACCCCTGTCACGTCTCCCGAGGCGCCCCGTCGCCGCTGTCCGAAGAGGTCCGTCCCCACACATGAGCGCATCCAACGCCTCCAAGGTCCCCGCGAAGAAGGCGCCGGCGAAGAAGGCCGTCCCTGCGAAGGCGTCCGCGAAGAAGGCGCCGGCGAAGAAGGCCGTCCCTGCGAAGGCGTCCGCGAAGAAGGCGCCGGCGAAGAAGGCCGTCAGGCGCCGGCGAAGAAGGCCGTCCCTGCCAAGGCGTCCGCGAAGAAGGCGCCGGCGAAGAAGGCCGTCCCTGCCAAGGCGTCCGCGAAGAAGGCGCCGGTGAAGAAGGCGCCGGCGAAGAAGGCCGCCAAGGCGCCCGTGAAGAAGGCCACGTCCGCACCGGCGAAGCCCGCCCCTCGCAAGAACCCCTTCGACGCCAAGTTCCTGGCTGCGCAGAAGGAGTCGCTCCTCTACGAACGAGGTCGGTTCCTCCACGACGCGGAGAGCCTCACCGCCGAGGCCAACTCCCTCGCCGAGCTGCGCGAGCCCGGTGACGTCCAGTTCGACGAGGAGTCGGGCGAGGGTGACACCCTCGCCGTCGAGCGCCAGCGCGACCTGCTCCTCTCGGCGCAGTTCCGTGGCCAGGTCGAGGAGATCGACCACGCGCTCGCCAAGCTCGAGCTCGGCACCTACGGGATCTGCGAGGTCTCCGGCACACCGATCCCCCGGGAGCGCCTGAAGGCGATCCCGTGGGCCCGTGAGCGGGTGGAGTACAAGGTCGGGGGCTTCGGCCGCCGTTAGCGTGCACGCAATGGCCGAGCCCTCCACCAGCACCGTCGACGGTTCCGTCAACCGGCCTCGCACCTACCGGGGTCTCTTCGCGGCCGTCGCCGTCGGCTGGTTCCTCGTCGACCAGCTCACGAAGACCTGGGCCGAGAACGAGCTGGCCACCCGCAACATCGACCTGGTCGGCAGCTTCCGCCTCAACCTCGCCTACAACACCGGCACCGCGTTCAGCCTGGGCGGGGGTCTCGGCCCGTGGATCGCCCTGTTGGCCCTCGTCGTGGTCGGCGTCCTCGTCTGGCAGGGCCGCAGCGTCCGGACCCGCACCGGCGCCGTGGCCCTGGCGATGATCGTCGGGGGGGCGCTCGGCAACGTGTTCGACCGGGCGTTCCGATCCCCGGCCCCCGGCTCGTCGGGCGGCTTCATGCAGGGTGCGGTGGTCGATTTCTTCGACCTCCAGTGGTGGCCGATCTTCAACATCGCCGACATCGGCATCGTCGTCGGCGGCATCCTCCTGGTGATCGTGAGCTTCCGCTCCACCGACGACCAGGTCGCCGGCACCGAGGCCGAACCTCCCCCCGACGCCGTCGACGGCCGGGCCGCGGCGCGCCCGACGGACTGACCGGTGCTCGCCGCCGAGGTCGTCCCGGCTGCCCTCGACGGGGAGCGGCTCGATCGCGTCGTCGCGATGATCACCGGTGCCTCCCGTGCCGACGTGGTGGGCTGGCTCGATGACGGCCGGATCACCCGCAACGGCGTGGTGGCCACCTCCCGCTCGGTCCGGGTGGCCGAGGGCGACCGCCTGGAGGTGACCGGGGATGCCGCAATGCCCGACGCACCGATCCTCCCGGACCCGACCGTCGAGGTCGACGTGGTCATGGAGGACCCCGACCTCCTCGTCGTCGACAAGCCTCCGGGCCTGGTCGTGCACCCCGGCGCCGGCCACGCCACCGGCACCCTCGTCCAGGGCCTCCTCGCCCGGTTCCCCGAGATCGCCGACGTGGGGGACCCGGCCCGTCCGGGGATCGTCCACCGCCTCGACAAGGACACGTCGGGGCTGTTGCTGGTGGCCCGCTCGGCCGAGGCCCACCGAGCCCTCACCTCCATGCTCGCCGCCCGGGAGGTGCAGCGTCGCTACCTGGCGCTGGTCTGGGGTCGCCCGGAGGCCACCACCGGTCTCGTCGACGCCCCGATCGGTCGGTCACCGCGGGAGCCCACCCGCATGGCGGTGAACGCGAGGGGCAAGGAGGCGCGGACGCGCTACGAGGTGCAGCAGGTGTTCGAGGACCCGGCCGAGGTGGCGCTGCTCGAGTGTCGACTGGAGACCGGGCGGACCCACCAGATCCGCGTGCACCTCTCCGCGATCGGCCACCCGGTCGTCGGCGACGACCGCTACCGGGGCCGACGGGGCCGGCTGGTCGTCCCGCGCATGTTCCTCCACGCGGCGTCGCTCGAGCTCGCCCATCCCACCCGACCCGACGAGGTCGTCAGCGTCACGTCACCGCTCCCACCGGACCTCGCCGAGGTGCTGGCCCGACTCAGCTGACGGCTCAGGACCGGGTGCCCGCCCAGGGCGGCGTCACCGCCGGCGTCTCGGCGGCCTCGGCCGGCCACGGCGCCGCACCCAGGGTCATCTTCACCAGGTCGGCCAGGGTGGCGGCCTCGAGGTAGCGGCGCATGTGCTCGCCCACGTCGGCCCACACCGCCAGCAGCACGCACTGGCCCTCGTGGTCGCACGCGCCGTCGGTGTGGGGCTCGCCGAAGTCGCCGGCCACGATCGGCCCGTCGACGGCGCTCACGATGTCCGAGAGGCTGATCTCGGCGGGGGTGCGGGCCAACACGTAACCGCCGCCGACGCCCCGCTTCGACCGGACGAGGCCGGCGCCCTTCAGGGCGAGGAGGATCTGCTCGAGGTACGGCTGGGGGAGGCCGGTGCGCTCGGCGATGTCGCGCACCGAGGTGGGCCCCGCCTCCTCGCCGTGCAACGCCAGCGACAGCAGGGCACGACTGGCGTAGTCACCGCGGGTGGAGACCTTCACGTTCGCATCGTAGGGCGGCCGTCCTGATCCCGTGGCCGGACGGGGCCGAGGGGCGCAGGCCCCGAGGGGATCATCGGTATCGCACGGCGCTAGCGTGTCGTCGATCCTCTGGAGGACGCCCGGTGGCCGAGATCTCCCCCCACGTACCCGACTATGCCGGGCCGTGCATCTCCAACGTCGTTCCCGCCATCCTCGAGCCCCGCTCGGCGTGGCCGGCATGGTTCCCGGTCGAGGCCGCCGACGCCGACCAGATCGTGCTGCTCGTCCTCGACGGGCTGGGGTGGGAGCAGCTCCAGGACCGGAGGTCCCTGGCGCCGGCGCTGTGCGCGATGTCGGGCGGGGCGATCTCCGCGGTCGCGCCGTCGACGACGGCGACGGCGCTGACGTCGATCACCACCGGTCTCGCCCCCGGTGAGCACGGCGTCGTCGGCTATCGGATGGGCATCGACGGTGAGGTGCTCAACGTCCTGCGCTGGCAGATCGGCGGTCGTGACGCCCGCGACTCGGTCCCGCCCGAGAAGATCCAGTTCCACGAGGCCTTCGGCGGGCAGCGCCCCCCGGTGGTCACCCGGGCGGAGTTCCGTACCACCGGCTTCACGACCGCCCACCTCGACCGCACCCGGCTGGTGGGGTGGCGGATGCCGTCGACCCTCGTCACCGAGGTCCAGCGGCTCCTCGCCGCCAACGAGCCGTTCGTCTACGCGTACTACGAGGGCATCGACAAGGTCGCCCACGAGTACGGCCTGGGCGCCCACTACGACGCCGAGCTGCACGCCGTCGACCGCATGGTGGCCGACATCCGGTCCGGGTTGCCCGACGGTGCCGTGCTCGTCGTGATCGCCGATCACGGCCAGGTCGACGTGGGCGACAACCTCGTGAGCCCGGCACCCGAGGTGATGGCCCACGTGCGCGGCCAGTCCGGTGAAGGTCGCTTCCGGTGGCTGCACGCCCGTCCGGGCCACGCCGGCCAGCTCCTGGCCGCGGCGGCGGCGCACCATGACGACGTCGCCTGGGTGGTCGGGGTGGACGAGGTGGTCGACGCCGGGTGGCTCGGCCCCCGTGTCACCGATGCGGCTCGTCGCCGTCTCGGCGACGTGGCTCTCGTCGCTCGTGAGGCGGTGAGCTTCGTCGATCCGGCCGACAGCGGCCCCTTCGAGCTGATCGCCCGTCACGGCTCGCTCACCACCGCGGAGATGCTGGTGCCCCTCCTGGTGAGCGGCCGGTGACGCGGGCCGAGGCCCGTCTGTGACCTTCACCCCGACTCAGGCCCACGCGTTGGTGCCCGAGCTGTTGGCGTTGACCGACCGGGCCGTGGAGGTTCGGGCCGAGCTGACCGCGGCGCGGGCCGGCGCGCCCGTGGCCCCCGCCGACCGGAAAGCTCTCGAGGCCGCCTTCGCCGACCTGCTCGACCGCGTGGTCGGCCTCGGTGTGCAGCTCAAGGGGTGGGCGCCGCTCCTCGTCGACGTCCCCGTCTCGGTCGACGGCCGCGAGGTCCTCTACTGCTGGCTCGAGGGCGACCGGGCGCTGGCGTGGTACCACGACCCCGACCACGGATTCGCCGGGCGCCGGCCGCTCACGGACCTCGAGCCGTGACGGGGCACGCGACGGGATCGGGGGAGGGGTCCGGGCCCTCGTGGTTGTGGGGCGGCGCCGACGTGGGAAAGGATGGCCGGCATGTCTGACGCCCCGGTGGAGCACCCCGATCTCGTCGTACCGACCCCCGACGGGCGGGGTCCCGGTGAGGACGGGGACCCGGGTGACGGGGGGAGGGGCAAGGAGTTCGTCGCCGAGCCGGCCAAGGTCATGCGGGTCGGGTCGATGATCAAGCAGCTCCTCGACGAGGTCCGGTCGACCTCGCTCGACGAACCCTCGCGTCAGCGCCTGCGGGCGATCTACGACACCACGATCACCGAGCTCGGCTCGGCGGTCTCTCCCGACCTGAAGGACGAGCTCGACCGGCTGGCCTTCCCCTTCCAGGGCGACGAGATCCCGACCGAGATCGAGCTGCGCGTCGCCCAGGCCCAGCTGGTGGGCTGGCTCGAGGGCTTGTTCCACGGCATCCAGGCCACGCTGTTCGCCCAGCAGATGGAGGCGCGTCAACAGCTCGAGAACATGCGTCAGCAGCTGCCGCCCGGGGCCGGTCCCGCGGGCCCGGGCGCCGACCGGCCCGGCACCTATCTCTGAGGAGCCTCCGGGGGCGGATTGACGGCCCACCCCCGTCGTTCGAGTTCGGTGGCCAACACGACCGCGGGCATCCCCCGTACGGCGTCGGCCTGCGCGGCCTCCAGCCGGGCCGACGCGGCCTCGGCCCGACGACGCGCCCCCACGTCACCGCCTGCCGGTCCGCCGTCGTGGCGTCCGGGCTCGCCGCCGTCCGCAGCCGGCCCCCCACCCTCGTCGTCGCCGGCGAGAAGCTGGTCGATGAGTGCCGAGGCCTCCTGCTTCGTGAACTTCCCGCCGGCCTGTCGTTGGGTGAGGCCGAGCGGGTGGCGGGCGTCGCGGAAGCCGTCGAACCCGGCCTGCTGGACCAGGGACTCGAGGTAGCGGAGTTGCTTGGCCGACGCCGGGGGGCCGGACTGGCGCCCGAAGCTCATCGGGCCGGCCCGGAGGTTCGCGTGGTCATGGACCCATCCTCACGCGAGGGTGCGACAGCCGACCCGCCGGTCGCCCGGTGAGTCGGGGGTGAGGTCGTTCCGGCGTGAGGTCGTTGCGGTGTCAGACGACCTCGACGCGGGTCTTGGAGAGCTGGAACCCGGAGACCAGGAACATCACTCCCAGCACGATGAGCACGATCGCTCCCAGCACCGCCATCACGGTGAGGGTGGCGCTCGGCCAGACCATGATGATGATCCCGAGCACGATGGCCACGAGGGCCTGGACGACGATCCCGCTCTTGCCCATGTCCTTGGGCACCTGGGTCGAGGCGATCAGACCGAGGATCCCGCTGAGCACGAGCTCGATGCCGAGGAGCCACACGATGACCGTCACGGTGATGCTCGGCCAGAAGAGCAGGAGGGCGCCGGCCACGAGGTTCACGACGCCGCGCAGCAGCAGCAGGCCCCAGTAGGACCCCTTGCGGTGGGTGGTGACCGCCTCGATGGCCTGGCCGAAGCCGACCACGAGGATGAGGATGCCCACGACCCGGGCCACGACGGTGATCGTCCGGTCGGGCCAGAACAGCAGCACGATCCCGGCGATGAGCGCCAACGCGCCGATCGTGTAGGCGATGATGCGCGAGCCGCGCAGCAGATCCATCGAGGAACGGTCGTCCATGCCCATGTTGGCCCCCTCGGTGCGGTGTCGGAACGAGCGTAGGGGCGCCCTGCGGGCCAGGCGGGGATGCCGGCGCGCGCACCGCCCGGGGACCTCCGCTACAGTCGCCGCCGGAGCATCACACCGGTGTAATTCGTCCACAGCTGCCTGTGGACGAATGATCCGCCGGTGCGGTGACGGGCCTCGTGGGGCGCCTCGGCACCCCACGCCAGCGGTCGGACCGAGGAGTCTCGGGTGTCGGAGTCGTTCACCCACCTGCATCTGCACACCGAGTTCTCGATGCTCGACGGCGCGGCGCGCGTCGGTGACGTCGTGGCGGCGGCGGCGGCCGACGGCCAGCCGGCGGTCGGCATCACCGACCACGGCAACATGTACGGGGTCCTCGACTTCTACAAAGCGGCCAAGGCCCAGGGCGTGAAGCCGATCATCGGCACCGAGCTCTACCAGGCCTACGACCACCGGACGGAGCGACCGGCCCGGCGGGGCCGCATGGACGACAGCGGGGGCGACTCCGAGGGCGGGCGCAAGGCCTACTACCACCTGACGACGGTGGCCGAGAACGCCGTGGGCTACAAGAACCTCATCCAGCTCTCGAGCCGGGCGTACCTCGAGGGCTACTACATGAAGCCCAAGGTGGACTGGGAGCTCCTCGAGGCCCACCACGAGGGCATCATCGCCACCACGGGCTGCCTGGGCGGCCAGGTGCTCCAGTCGCTCCTGCAGGGCGACGAGCAGGCGGCGGTCGAGAAGGCGGCCCGGCTCCAGGACATCTTCGGCAGGGACAACCTCTTCGTCGAGCTCCAGGACCACGGCATCCCCGAGCAGCGCACCACCAACCCGCAGCTGCTCGCCATCGCCCGGCGGATCGGTGCCCCGCTCGTCGCCACCAACGACAGCCACTACACCCACCAGCACGACGCGGTCGCCCACGACGCGCTGCTGTGCGTGCAGACCGGATCGCTGATGAGCGACCCGGACCGGTTCAAGTTCCACGGCGACCAGCACTACCTGAAGAGCGCGGCGGAGATGCGCTCGCTGTTCGCCGAGGTCCCCGAGGCGTGCGACAACACCCTCTGGATCGCCGAGCGCTGCGAGGTGGAGATCGAGTTCGGCAAGCCCCAGCTCCCGGACTTCGCCATCCCGGAGGGCTTCACCGACACCGCCGACTACCTGCACCACCTCACCTTCGCCGGCGCGGTCGAGCGGTGGGGCGACCCGCTGCCGGACCACGTCGTCGAGCGCCTGGCCTACGAGCTCAAGGTCATCGGCGACATGGGGTTCAGCTCGTACTTCCTCATCGTGTGGGACCTGATCCGCCACGCCCGCGAGCTCGGGGTCCGCGTCGGGCCGGGGCGCGGCTCGGCGGCCGGGTGCGCAGTGGCCTACACCCTGCGCATCACCGATCTCGACCCCATCCGCTACGACCTGCTGTTCGAGCGCTTCCTCAACCCGAGCCGCATCTCGATGCCCGACATCGACATGGACTTCGACTCGCGGTTCCGGGACGAGATGATCCGCTACGCCGCCGAGCGCTACGGACGCGACCACGTCGCCCAGATCGTCACCTTCTCCACCATCAAGGCCCGGGCCGCGGTCCGCGACGCCGCCCGGGTGCTCGGCTACCCCTACGCCCTCGGCGACAAGGTCGCCAAGGCCATGCCGCCTCTGGTGATGGGGCGTGACACCCCGCTGCACGCCTGCCTCGAGGAGCACCCGAAGTACGCCGACGGCTACAAGATGGCCGCCGAGCTGCGCGAGATGTGCGCCACCGATCCCGACGCCCGAAAGGTGGTCGAGGTGGCCACCGGCCTCGAGGGCCTCCGCCGCCAGGACGGGATCCACGCCGCGGCGGTGGTGATCACGAAGGAGCCGCTCACCGAGTACCTGCCCATCCAGCGCAAGCCGGAGGCGGGCAGCGACCCGGAGGCCGCCCCGGTCGTCACCCAGTACGAGATGCACGGCGTCGAGGAGCTGGGCCTCCTCAAGATGGACTTCCTCGGGTTGCGCAACCTCGACGTCATCACCGACACCGTCGAGATGGTGTCGCGCACCCAGGGCGTCGCGCTCGACATCGACGACATCCCCCTCGACGACGACAAGACCCTCCAGCTCCTCCGCGACGGGGACTCCATCGGGGTGTTCCAGCTCGAGGGCGGACCCATGCGGGCGCTCATGCGATCGCTCGCCCCGACGTCGTTCGAGGACGTGGCCGCGCTCGTGGCCCTCTACCGACCCGGGCCCATGTCGGCCAACATGCACAACGACTACGCCGACCACAAGAACGGCCGCAAGCCGATCGAGTACCTCCACCCCGACCTCGAGGAGATCCTGGCCGACACCTACGGGCTGATGATCTACCAGGAGTCGGTCATGCGGGTCGCCCAGAAGTTCGCCGGCTACACACTTGCCGACGCCGACAACCTCCGCAAGGCCTGCGGCAAGAAGGACCGCGCGCTCATCGCCAAGGAGCGTGAGAAGTTCGTCGCCGGCACCGAGACGACCGGCTACGGGTCGGACATCGGCACGGCGCTCTTCGACATCATCGAACCGTTCGCCGACTACGCCTTCAACAAGAGCCACAGCTACGGCTACGGCTACGTCGCCTACCAGACCGCCTACCTGAAGGCCCACTACCCGGTCGAGTACTTCGCGGCGCTGCTGACCAGCGTGCGGACCAACCTCGACAAGGCCGCCGTGTACCTCGCCGAGTGTCGCCAGATGGGCGTGGACGTGCTCGTGCCCGACGTGAACGTGTCGGCGAGCGACTTCGTCGCCGTCGATCGTCCCGGCGCCGGGCGGGCCATCGCCTTCGGGCTCTCGGCCGTCCGCAACGTCGGGGAGGGCCTCGTCGCCCAGATCCTCGCCGAGCGCGACGCCGGCGGCCCGTTCGCCGACTTCTACGACTTCGTCGACCGGGTCGACCTCGGGGTGCTCAACAAGCGGACCATCGAGTCGCTCGTCAAGGCCGGCGGCTTCGACTCCATGGGGTACAGCCGCAAGGGGCTGCTCGGCTACTTCGAGCGGATCATCGACGAGACGGTGGCCCGACGGCGCAAGGAGGCCGAGGGCCAGTTCGACCTGTTCTCGGCCGTCGACCCCGAACCGGGCGACGGTCCCGCCGCCAACCGCTACGTGATCCCCGACGAGGACTTCGACAAGCGCCAACGGCTGGCCTTCGAGCGCGAGATGCTCGGCCTCTACGTCAGCGACCACCCCCTCATGGGCGCCGAGGCGTCGTTGCGCCGCCGCACCGAGGTCACGCTCGACGAGCTCGAGGAGGTCGAGGAGGGGTCGATCCGCCTCGTCGGCGGGTTGGTGACCAACCTCCAGCGCAAATGGACCCGCAAGGGTGACCTCATGGCCGTCCTCGTGCTCGAGGACCTCAAGTCGTCCGTCGAGGTCATGGTCTTCCCGAAGACGATGACCGCCTACGGCCACCTCCTCGACGACGACGCCGTCGTGCTCGTCAAGGGCCGGGTCGACAAGCGCGACGACCAGCCCAAGCTCATGGCCACCGAGATCGAGCGCTTCGAGCCCGTCACCGACGGGGCGCCGCCGCTGCACGTCAACCTCTCGCCGGGCGCGCTCAGCGAAGCGCTCCTCGCCTCGCTCAAGGCCCTGCTGGCCGAGCACCCCGGCGAGTCCCAGGTCTTCCTCCACCTCGGCGAACGGCAGGTGGTGCGCCTCCCCGACGCGTTCTGCGTGGAGGTGCGCAGCGGCCTCATGGCCGAGCTGCGGGTGCTCCTCGGCCCCGGCGCCCTGGCCGGCTGAGCCGCCGCGCCACGAGCTCCCGGACGGGATGCCATCGGCCCCGGGGCGGGCTCGTCGGTTTGCGCCGTCGTCCGATCGCGGCTGGACTGTGGGTCCGGATTCGGCATTCCTGGGGGCGTCACAGAACCATGGCAATCGAGGTCACGACCAAGGACTGCACGCAGCTCAGCGACGCCGAGCTCGCCGAGATGGCCGACATGTGCGCCGACGGACCGAGCCGATTCGAGGTCGGCCTGCTCTCCAAGCAGGTGGAGGCCTGGGTGCTCGTGTCGCTGGCTCGTGAAGGGGCTGCGCTCAAGGGCTTCTCGTTCTGCACGCTCGAGCGGATCGGCGGGACCCCGAGCGTGCTCGTGGGGCTGGCCTCCATCAAGCGCACGTCCCGCCGGGACTCGGTGCTGCGGGCGATCATGACCGACCAGTTCCGCCGCGCCGTGCTCGCCTTCCCCGACGAGGACGTCCTGGTCGGCACCCGGTTCGCCGGGCCGAGCGGCTACGAGGCGTTCAAGTCCCTCGACGACATCGTCCCCCGCC
This sequence comes from Acidimicrobiales bacterium, assembly GCA_025455885.1. Classification (NCBI taxonomy): domain Bacteria; kingdom Bacillati; phylum Actinomycetota; class Acidimicrobiia; order Acidimicrobiales; species Acidimicrobiales bacterium. The sequence continues at coordinate 8,644 of JALOLR010000024.1, read as the reverse complement.
CCGATCACCGCGCCTCGGGCGAGGAGCGGGCCTGGGGCCGCCGTCTGGCGAAGCGCTTCGGCATCGACTCGAGCACCTACGCCGACCGCACCTTCGTGGCCCGCGGCGACGGCACCTTCCCGCTGGCCCTCGACCACGAGGCGCTCAAGCCCGAGAAGCTCGATCCCGCCTTCGAGGAGCTCTTCGTCGAGGTCGACGCCGAGCGTGGTGACTCGCTGATCGCCTTCGGGTGGGCGATGGCCGAGGACCTGGCCAAGCTGCGCTGAACCCGTCTCTCCACCGGCCGACCGCCGAGGCTCCGGTGCAGTTCGCAGACGTCGTGAGATCCCGCCGGATGGTGCGGTCCTTCGACCCGCGCCCGGTGCCCGCCGACGTGCTCGACCGGCTCCTCGACCTCGCGACCAGGGTCCCGGGGGCGGGCAACACCCAGGGCCTCGACCTGGTCGTGCTGGAGGGCCCCGCCACGGCCCGGTACTGGGACGTCACGCTCCCCGAGGTCCGGCGCTCCGCCTTCGCCTGGCCGGGGCTGCTCGCCGCCCCGGTGCTCGTCGTCCCCGTCGCCGACCCGGCGGCCTACGTCCGCCGCTACGGCGAGGTCGACAAGGCCCGCTCGGGGCTGGGGGCGGGCGTCGAGGCGTGGCCGGTGCCGTACTGGCACGTCGACAGTGCGTTCTCGGCCATGGTGGCCCTGCTGGCCGCGGTCGACGAGGGTCTCGGGGCGTGCTTCTTCGGGCAGTTCGAGCACGAGGGGGCCGTGAAGGCGGCGCTCGGCATCCCTCCCGGCCGGCGTTGCATCGGCACCATCGCCCTCGGCTACCCGAGCGCCACGGGGCACCGGCGGAGTTTCTCGGCCCGGCGCCCGCGGCGTAGCCTCGACGAGGTCGTCCACCGGGACGGCTGGTGACCCGACGCCACCGAGTCCGCGTCGGAGGGGGAGAACCCAGATGGGGACCAGCGTCCCGATGGTCGACTACCTGGAGCTCGGCGACGAGCCCCGGCTCGTCGTCAACGAGTGCACCGCGTGCGGGGCCCGCTACTTCGACCGGCGCAACGCCTGCGCGAGCTGCGGCGGCGCCGAGTTCGTGAAGGCGCCGGTGGCCACGGAGGGCGAGGTGCGGGCCTTCACCATCGTGGGGTGGGCGGCACCGGGGATCCCCGTGCCCTACGTCGCCTCGGTCGTCGACTGCGACGGCACGAGCGTCAAGGCCAACATCGTCAACACGCCGGCCGACCCCGAGCACATCACGCTGGGGATGAAGGTGCGCCTGACCACCTTCCCGATCGGCACCGATAGCGTCGGCACCGAGGCCATCGGCTTCGGGTTCGAACCGATCGAAGGGGACTGAGCAATGGCAGACGACGTCTGGATCCTCGGGATCAACATGACCAAGTTCGGCAAGCACCCCGACCTCGACCCTGTCGACCTGGCCTCGGAGGCCGCGCTCGCCGCGCTGGCCGACGGCGGGGTGACGATGAAGGACATGGGCGTGCTCGCCGCCGGCAATCTGATGGGGGCCGCGGCCGGCATCGGCCAGCAGCTCCAGAAGCAGATCGGCCAGACCGGCATCCCGGTGTTCAACGTGGCCAACGCCTGCGCCACCGGTGCGACGGCGCTGCGCACCGTCATCATGGCGATCAAGGCCGGCGAGTGCGACATGGGCCTCGCCGTGGGCGTCGAGAAGCTCTCCGGCGCGGGCATGCTCGGCGTGGGTGCCCCGAAGCCGGCCGCCGACGAGTGGACCCCCTCGGGCCGGTACGGCGCCGTGACCGCGATGGACGGTCGCGTGGGCACCGACATCATGCCGGGCGTCTTCGCGCAGGTGGGCATGGAGTACGGGCACAAGTACGGCGGGACGAGCTTCGAGCTCTTCGCCCGTATCGCCGAGAAGAACCACGCCCACTCGACGCTCAACCCGCTCGCCGCCTACACCAAGAAGATGTCGCTCGAGCAGATCATGTCCGAGCCGATGATCGCCTACCCCAACACGCGGGCCATGTGCTCGGCCAACTGCGACGGCGCCGCCGCGGCGGTGCTGGTCAGCGATTCCAAGCTGAGGACGCTGTCGCTCGAGCAGCAGCGTCGGGCCGTGAAGGTGTCGGCCAGCGTGCTCACGTCCGACCCGTGGGAGGAGGCCTGCCAGATCCTCCCGAACGTGAACACCCTCACCCGCAACGCCGCCACCATCGCCTACGAGCAGGCCGGCATCGGTCCGGAGGATCTCGACCTCGTCGAGCTGCACGACTGCTTCGCCACCGCCGAGCTGGTCCACTACGACAACCTGATGCTCTGCGACGAGGGCGGGGCAGTCGACTTCTTCCAATCGGGGGCCACGTGGCGCGACGGCTCGACGCCGGTCAACGTGTCAGGTGGGCTTGAGTCGAAGGGGCACCCCATCGCTGCCACCGGCATCGCCAACGTGTGGGAGGTGGCCCACCACCTCCGCGGCGAGGCCGGTGACCGCCAGATCGAGGGCGCGAAGGTGGGCCTGGCCCATGTGATCGGCCTGGGCTCGGCGTGCGGCGTGCACATCCTGGAGAAGGCCGCCGCCTGACGGGCCCTGCCCTCGGGCTCCGCTCGCCAGCGACGTCCGGAACGGGGCCCCTTCGGGGTCTCGTTCCGCGTCCCGGATGCTGCGGGGTGGGTGTCGGTCAGGACCCGTCGAGGCGGGCGCGCAGCTCCTCGACGGTGCCGGCCGGGGCGTCGCACACCGTGCCGCGGCACACGTAGGCCCGACCGGCCGGACCCTCCTCCGTGCGCCCCTCCCACAGCGGCGTGTCACGGCGCTCGCCCCAGAGCAGCACGGTGTCGGGGCGCCACCGACGGCGGACCTCGGCGACCAGGTCGGGTCGCTCGCCGGTGACCACCACCTCGACCGTGCCCCGGGCAGCGAGGTCGACGGCGCGGAGCAGGTGGGCGAACGCGGTCGGGTGCCGTCCGGCGACCCCGCCGAGGAGGGTCACGATGCGCTCGGCCCGTTCGCGGTGGGCGTCCTCGCCCGTGAGGGCGGCGAGGCGCAGCAGTCCCACTGCGGCCATGCTGTTGGCCGACGGGGTGGCGTTGTCCATGAGGTCCTTCGGCCGCGTGACGAGCACGTCACCGTCGACACCGGTGGTGAACACCCCGCCCTCGGTGTCGTCCCAGAACAGATCGACGAGGGCGTCGGCCACCGACGCCGCCTCGTCCAGCCAGCGGGGGTCCCCCGTGGCCTCGGCGAGGCGGGTGAAGGCGTCGAGGAGGGCGGCGTGGTCGGCGGCGTAGGCGAGGTGCTGCGCCGCGCCCGCGTCGGGGTCGTCGGCAGGGCCCTGCCAGGACCGCAGCCAGCGCCCGTCGTCTCGGCGCAGACGGGCGAGGAGGAACTCGGCGTTGGCCAGCGCGGCCGCCAGCCAGTCGGCGTCGCCGGTCACGGCGGCGGCCTCGGCCAGCGAGGACAACATCAGCGCGTTCCACTCGAGCAGCACCTTGTGATCGAGACCCGGTCGCACCCGCCGGTCGCGGGCCGCCGACAGCGCCACCCGGGCCCGTTCGACCGGCGCAGGGCGCGCCAGGTCGCCGCGCACCGGGCGCTCGAGGATGTTCGTCCCTTCCCAGTTGCCGTGCTCCGTCACCCCGTACCAGGCCACCGCGTCGTCGGCGTCGTCGCCGCACACCGCACGGACCTCGGCGAGCGACCAGACGTAGAACCGCCCCTCCACGCCCTCGCTGTCGGCGTCCTCGGCGGCGTAGAACGCCCCGGCGGGGTGGGCGAGGTCGCGACGGACGTAGTCGATCGTCTCGCGCACCACCTGCAGGTGCCGGGCCTCGCCGGTGACCTGCCAGGCGTGCAGGTAGGCCCGGACCAACAGCGCCTGGTCGTAGAGCATCTTCTCGAAGTGGGGGACCAGCCACCGGTCGTCGGTCGAGTAGCGGGCGAAGCCACCGCCGAGGTGGTCGTAGATGCCACCGGCGGCCATCGCGTCGAGCGACAGCACCGCCGCCTCGAGCGGCTCGGGTCGGCCGGTGCGGACGTGGTCGGCGAGCAGCAGGTCGATCGACATCGTCTGGGGGAACTTCGGGGCCCTCCCGAACCCGCCGTGACGCGGGTCGACCTGGGACAGCAGCGCCTCCACCGCCTCGTCGACGAGAGCCGCGCCCGGGGGCTGCTCGGCGGGCGTCAGGCGGTCGCCGGCGGCGATGGCCTCGGTGAGGCCCTCGGCCTGCTCCTCGAGCGTCGGGCGCTGCTCTCTCCATGCTTCGCCGACCCGGCGGCACAGGTCGGTGAAGCTCATCTGGCCGCTGCGCCCGTCCTTGGGGAAGTACGTCCCCGCGAAGAAGGGTCGGCCGTCGGGGAGCGCGAAGACCGTCATGGGCCAGCCGCCCCGGCCGGTGAGGGCCTGGGTGGCCTGCATGTAGACGGCGTCGACGTCCGGTCGCTCCTCCCGATCGACCTTGATGCTCACGAACAGCTCGTTGACGAGGGCGGCGGTGTCGGGGTCCTCGAAGGACTCGTGAGCCATCACGTGGCACCAGTGGCAGGCCGAGTAGCCCACGGAGATGAAGACCGGGACGTCGCGTCGGGCCGCTTCGGCGAACGCCTCGTCGGACCAGGTCCACCACCGCACGGGGTTGTCGGTGTGCTGGGCCAGGTAGGGCGAGAGCCGTGCGGGCTCGACGTCACGGATCAGCGGCATGGGTCCAGTGTGGCCGCGTCCCTGTCCGGTGCGGCCCGGCTGTTCACCGGAGGTGGCCGCGACCGCCGTCGGCGAGCAGCAGTCCTCCCGTGCGGTACGTGGAGGCGTCGGCGGCGAGGAACACCGCCGCCGTCGCCGATGGTGACGGGCCGGCTCGGGCATCGTGGCGCCGCCCTGGGTGACGGCGCAGGCGGACATGGGCCAAGATGCGGCTCGTCCCGCCGACCCCGGAGTGCTCCGTGTCCGACATCCCCCGCCTGCCCCTCAACGACGGCGCCGCGATCGCCCAGGTCGGCTTCGGCGTGTTCCAGGTCCCGGCCGAGGAGACCGCCCGCATCGTCGGGACGGCCCTCGACGCCGGGTACCCGCGGGTCGACACCGCCTGGGGGTACATGAACGAGGCCGGCGTGGGCGAGGCCGTCGCCGTCCGCCGCGACGCCGGCGAGGAGGTCGCCGTCACGACCAAGGTGTGGAACTCCTACCAGGGGCGGGACAAGACCCTCGAGTCGTTCGAGACGAGCATGGCGGCGCTCGGGCTCGACGTCCTCGACCTGTTGCTCATCCACTGGCCCGCCCCGGCCAACGACCTGTACGTCGAGACGTGGGAGACCTTCGTCGAGCTCCGCGACCAGGGTCGGGTGCGGTCGATCGGCGTGTCGAACTTCCAGCCCGAGCACATCCACCGTGTCATCGAGGCCACGGGGGTGGTGCCCGCGCTCAACCAGGTCGAGCTCCACCCCTATTTCCCGCAGCGGACCCTGCGCGACTTCCACGACCTGCACGGCATCGTCACCGAGGCCTGGAGCCCGATCGCGCGAGGACGCGTCGCCGACGACCCGGTGATCCAGGGGATCGCCGAGGCCCACGGTCGCACCCCTGCCCAGGTGACCTTGCGCTGGGAGGTCCAGCACGGGATCGCCGTGGTCCCGAAGTCCGTCACCCCGGAGCGCATCGCCTCGAACCTGGCCCTGTTCGACTTCGAGCTGTCGGACGAGGAGATGGCCGTGATGGACGGTCTCGACCGGGGCGACGCCGGGCGCATGGGGCCCGACCCCGACACCTTCAGCTGATCGTCCACGTCCGGTGGGTCGGCACCCGTGTGTGCTCCAGGCGCACGGCCGCCTTCTCGGCCGCCGCCGGGCCGACGAGGCGCTCCACGAGGTGCAGCCCGAGGTCGATGCCGCTCGTCACCCCGGCCGCGGTGATCAGGTCCCCGTCGTCGACCACCCGTTCGTCGAGGACCTGGGCGCCGGTGTCGAACAACGCCGCTCGGGCGGCGTGGTGGGTGGTGGCCGGGCGCTCGCCGATGATGCCGGCGTGGGCCAGCAGCATGGCGCCGGTGCAGACGCTGGCCATCAGGGCACCGTCCTCGGCGCACCTGGCGAGCATCGGGCCGAGGTCCCCCCGCCTCACCTCGCCCCACGTGCCCCGGTCGGCGCGGGTTGCCCACCCGCCGCCGGGCACGACGACCACGCCCGCCGCACCGGGCTCGAACATGCCGTCGGGCTCGATGCGCAGGCCGAACGTACCCGTGACCTGACGGGAGGGGAGCCGGGTGACGAGGCGCACGTCGAGGTCGGCTCCGTCGGCCACGGCGCTGCGCAGCACCTCGAGCGGACCGACGGCGTCGAGCTCGTCGATGCCGTCGTAGACCACGATGTCGACGCGGGTCGGATCCACGCTCAGCGGCCCTCGAAGCGGGGGGTGCGCTTCTCGGCGAAGGCCTTCATGCCCTCCCGGGCGTCGGCCGAGCGCATGACCGGGATCACGTGGGAGATCTCGATGGGCTGGGCCTCCGCCTCGGGGAGCCAGCCGGTCTCGATCACCGACGCCTTGGCGGCGGCGACCGCCAGGGGCCCGTTGGCGCAGATCACCTCGGCCACCTCGCGGGCCTTGGCCATCGACCCGCCGGACGGGACGAGGTGGGTGACCAGCCCCCAGCGCAGCGCCTCCTCGGCATCGAGGATGCGACCGGTGAGCAACATGTCCATCGCCACCGCGTAGGGGATCTGGCGCTTCAGCCGCATCGTCGACCCGGCACCGGCGATCAGGCCGCGCTTCGCCTCGGGAACGCCGAAGGTGGCGTGGGCCTCGGCGATGCGGATGTCGGTCTGTTGGAGCATCTCGCAGCCCCCGCCCAGGCACTGGCCGTTCACCGCGGCGATGATCGGCTTGCGGCACCAGTCGGTCAGCAGCAGACCCCGACCCGTGATGCCCGGGTCCTCCTTCAGCCGATCCTGGATGCGGCGGGCCTCCTCGGTGACCTCGCCCGACATCCATCCGTCGTTCAGGTCGCCTCCGGCGCAGTAGGCCACGTCGCCGGCCCCGGTGAGGATGACGCAGCGGATCGAGTCGTCCTCGTCGGCCAGGCGCCAGGCGTCGGCGAAGCGGACGAGCATGTCGGGTACCAGGGCGTTGCGGCGCTCCGGTCGGTTCATGGTGAGGACGAGCACGGGCCCGTCACGCTCCACCAGCAGCGTGGGCCCGGGCGGGGTCGTCGATGCGTCGGTCATGGTCCTCCTCGGACGGTGTGGGCTCGGGGCAGGTTGTCACGGCACGGCTACGTTGCGCCCATGGACCTGCGACTGGACGGCAAGGTGGCCCTCGTGACCGGCGCATCGAAGGGCATCGGCGCGGCCACGGCCGCCGCCCTCGCGGCCAGCGGGGCTCGCGTCATGTTGTCGTCGCGCAAGCTCGAGCTGCTCGAGGCCACCGCGGCGACGATCGACGGGGAGACGGCGGTGTTCGCGGCCAACGCGGGTGACCCCGAGGCCGCCGAGGCGTGCGTGGCCGAGACGATCGAGCGGTTCGGGGCGATCGACGTCCTCGTCAACAACGCCGCCACCAACCCCTACCACGGGCCCACCCTCGACATCTCCGAGAGCCAGTTCGACAAGACCGTGCAGGTCAACTGGAAGGGTCCGCTGGTCTGGTCGCGTCTGGCGTGGGAGGCCTCGATGCGGGATCGCGGTGGTTCGATCGTGAACGTCTCGTCGGTGGGCGGGCTCTCGGTCGAGCCGTCCATCGGGGTCTACAACGGCACCAAGGCGGCGCTCATCCACCTCACGCGGACTCTCGCCGCCGAGCTGGCCCCGGGCGTGCGGGTCAACGGGGTCGCACCCGGACTGGTCAAGACGGACATGGCCCGGGCGATCTGGGAGTCCGACGAGGAGGCCATCGCGTCGCGCCTGCCGCTGCGACGCCTCGGTGAGCCGGCCGACATCGCCGACACGATCGTGTTCCTGGTGAGCGACGCCGCGTCGTGGATCACCGGCCAGACGCTGGTCGTGGACGGCGGAGCGTTGCTCCGCGGCGCCTGAGATCAGAGGGCTGCGCTCACCCGCCCCCCAGGGAGCGGCGCTGCACCTTGCCGAGGAGGGTGCGGGGGAGCGCATCGACGAGCTCGATGCGCCGTGGCGCGCAGTAGGCGGGCAGGGTGGCCTTCACGTGGTCGCGCAGCTCGTCCAGGGTCGGGGGCGAGGCCGGGTCGGCGGGCACCACCACGGCGGTCACGACCTGACCCCATTCGCCGTCGGGTCGGCCCACCACCGCCACCTCCGCCACGCCGGGATGCTCGTGCAGCACCCGCTCGACCGGGCTGGGCCAGACGTTCTCGCCGCCGGTGATGATGAGGTCGCCGCGTCGGCCGTGGACCTCGAGCCGGCCGTCGGGGTGCACCGCGCCGGCGTCGTCGGTGTGAAGCCACCCCTCGGCGTCGATGGGCGTGGTGCCGTCGCGGTACCCGCGGAGCAGCATCGGGCCCCGCACCTGGATCTCCCCGTCGACGGCTCGCAGTTCCACCCCGGGCAGGGCGTGGCCGTCGTAGGCCACGGCGCTGCCGGTCTCGGTGAGCCCGTAGCTGATGCGGCAGTTCGGCGGGATCACCGCCGGGGGGGCGGAGCCGCCGACGACGATGGCCCGGAACGCGGTGGGATCGAAGCGGGCCAGCGCAGTGGGGACGACGGTGGTGAGGGTT